>JBIPND010000146.1:0-6886 GCA_044374015.1 Luteolibacter sp.
GGGATTAAAGCAGGCTCGCGCGGAGATGCAAGTGAAGGGGTTAGCCGGAAGAATCGCGGGCCATCGATTCGCCGGCGATGTGGCCGGTGGTCCAGGCGGCTTGAAAATTGAAGCCGCCGGTCACGCCGTCGATGTCGAGCACTTCGCCTGCGAAAAACACGCCGGGCGTCAGTTTGCTTTCCATGGTCTTGAGATTCACGTCCTTGAGGTGCACGCCGCCGCAGGTGACGAATTCGTCTTTGTTCAGGCTTTTGCCCTTCACGGCGTAGCGGCCATCGACGAGCTCGGCGGTGAAGCGGCGGGTTTCCTCCTTGGTCAGGGTGGACCAGGTGCGGTCATCGCTGATGCCGGCCGCCGTGCCGAGGCGCTGCCAAAGCCGCTTGGTGATGCCTTCGATGAGGCTGTGGCGCATGACTTTGCGCGCGCCGTGGGCGAGCCGCTCGGAGGAAAGCAGGCTGGCCACCTCGTCGGCACCGAGGGTGCCGGTCCAGTTGACGCGGAGTTCGAATTCGTAACCGCAATCAGCAAGGTCGCGCGCGCCCCAGGCGGAAACTTTCAAGGCCGCCGGCCCGCTCAGCCCCCAATGCGTGACCAATAGCGGGCCGGACGCCTGCCAGGATCCGGCGCGGACGCTGGCATTCGGCACGGAGACGCCTTGCAATCCCGTTAGCCGCTCGTCGTCGATTTTGAAGGTGAACAACGATGGCACCGGCGCGGCCATCGCATGACCCACCGCTTCGACCGGCCGGCGGGCGTTGCCGCTGCGGATGCCGCCGGTGGCGATCAGGATGCACCGCGCATCGATTTTTTCGCCCGACTCGGTTTCGATCAGAAATCCACCCGGGCTGGCAATCACGTCCGACACGCCGCAATGCGTCCGCCATTTCACCCCGAGCTCGCGCGCCACGCGGGTGAGGCAATCGATGACCGTGCGCGAATCATCGGTCACGGGAAACATCCGGCCGTCGTCTTCGGTCTTGAGCTCCACGCCATTTTTGGCAAACCACTCGACGGTGTCGGACGCCTGCCACCGATGAAACGGCCCGGGCAGGCTCTTGCTGCCGCGCGGGTAGTTCCGCACCAGTTCGCGCGGCTCGAAACACGCGTGGGTGACATTGCAACGGCCGCCGCCCGAGATCCGCACCTTGGTCAAAACCTCCGGGCCTTTTTCCAAAATCAACACCTCGCGCGCGCCGCATTCCGCCGCCGCGATCGCGCCGAAAAATCCCGCCGCACCTCCGCCGATGACCACCACACGCCCGTCGCTTCCCATGGCGCAGCATCACCAGCGATTCCCGGTCCATCAACCTCAATCAACTCCCCCAGCTCCAGCGTTCCGGATGCCACAGATAGCCGTCGCCCACCGGCACCAGATGCCCGAGGCCCGGCCACGGCACGTGGAATCCATAACAACGCGTCCGCCCGGCCGCCACTTCGGCAAAGACTTTCTTGCGGGTGTCGATCGACTGCACCGGGTCGTGGTCGAAGGCGATATACCAATTCGGATTGTGAAACATGAACCCGTGATGATGCGAGAGATCCATCAGGTGCAGCAGCGATTCGTCGCCCGATTGGATCCGGAAAACCGCGTGGCCCGCCGTGTGTCCGGGTGCCGCCTCGATGGTCACCGCGCCGTTGAAAAACTTCGTGCCCGCCTTCGCCGGCTGCGAGACGCCCTTGAGGATTTCAAACTGCGACCGCACCGATTTGATCATGTTGGGCAGCTCGCCCTTGTTGCGTTTCGACTTGGAAAAATCCGGCTCCTTCGCATGCCAGAACGCATGTTCTTCCGGCAGGTAATGGAAGGCCGCGTTCGGAAAAAACGGCTTTCCGTCTTTGACAAACCCCGCCAGGTGATCCGCGTGCGAGTGGCTCAAAAAACCGGCGGTCACCTGCTCCGGTGCGATCCCGATCTGCTTCAGCCCGTCCGCCAGCCAGCCGATGTTCGGGTTGTCCCGCTCGCCGAAACCCGCATCAAAAATCGCGATTTCCGCGCCGATCCGCACCACCAGAATGTTCACGTAAAGCGGGATGCCGTCCATCCGCTCGCCGCGGGTTTCCAGCCACTCCTTCATTTGCGGTTGGTCCTCGCGCGGCCACATCAAGTCGAGCGGCCCGCGGAACAGCATGTGGCCGTCGCTGATCGACCAGGCATCGAATTCACCGATCTTGAAATGATAGGCCAGCGGGTTTCTCAACGGATCCGGCGCGGCGACCGGCTTGGTCTCCTGCGCCAGCACGCTGCCTCCCCCCGCCGCGAAAACTCCGCCTAAAAACGCGCGCCTGCCGAATCCTGATGCTGCAAATGGGTCCATGGGCGGAGGAATACGCCCCGAGGCAGACACAAGTTTCGCGCAGTTCCTGCCGCAGCCAGGAACGTAAACAGGCACCCCACTATTTTTCAGCGGATTTTTTCCCAACTTTCGACCCTATCCCCCCAATTGTCCCACCCCGGCTGATACCATTCTGAGTAGTGCCCGCTGCAACTCCGTAACCACCCGGGAGCAATTGCGCACCGTTTCTCCGCATATCCTCCAATCCACCGATGGGCATTGCCACACCAGCCACGCTCCTGCTAGATCCAGTCATTCAATACCCCACCCCATGCCCATCACCTTCCTCCACACCGCCGACTGGCAGCTCGGCAAACCCTACGCCCGCGTGGCCGACGTCACCAAACGCAGCCGCCTCCAAAATGAGCGCTTCGAATGCCTCAAGCGCATCGGCGACGCCGTCCGCGACCATCAAGCCGCTTGCGTGCTGGTGGCAGGCGACCTGTTTGACAGCCCCAGTCCCGTGAATGCCACGGTGGCCAGAGCTTGCGAAGCGATCGGCCGGATGGGCGTCCCGGTGCTCGTGATTCCGGGAAACCATGACCACGGCGGCCCCGGCAGCCTGTGGGAGCAGCCGTTCTTCCTGAGCCAGCGCGAACAACTCGCGCCCAACCTGCGCATCCTCCTCACCCCGGAGCCTGTCATCCTTGAAAACGCCGTCGTGTTCCCCGCTCCCTTGCTGCGCCGTCAGGACAATGCCGATCCCACCGCCTGGATCCGCAGCGGCTTCGAGTCGCCGGATTTTCCCACGGACCTTCCCCGCATCGTGCTGGCGCACGGCAGCATTCAAGGTTTCGAATCGACCCAGGACGACGAGGACGAGGAATCCAAAGGCCTCAACCGAATCGACCTCTCCCGTCTGCCGGACGCTGAAATCGACTACATCGCCCTCGGTGACTGGCATGGCACCAAGCAGGTTGCCCCGAAAGCCTGGTATTCAGGCACGCCCGAAATCGACCGCTTCCCGAAAGGCTCCGACAACGATCCCGGCAACATCCTCATCGTCCAGTCAGCCCGCGGACAAGCCCCGCAAGTGAACCAACAACCCACCGGAAATTTCCGTTGGAACGAGTTCTCCCACCGCTTTTCCGAGGACCAGGGCTTCGAGGCCTTCCGCGCCGAACTCGACGGCCGCATCGGCCAGTGGGGCCAGGACAGCCTGCTGAAACTTTCGCTCGATGGCAGCCTTGGCATCGAAACCTCGCAGCGCCTCGCCGAGCTCATCGAAGGCCTCGATGCCCGCCTGCTCCGCATGAAACTCGAAAACCGCGTGTCGATCGCGCCCACCGGGGAGGAAATCCAAGCCCTCGCCAACCGCCCGGCCGATCCCCTCATCTCATCGGTTGCCAGCCAGTTGATCGCCCTGTGCCAGGGCGCCGATCCCGAAGTCGCCCGCCTCGCCCTCCGCGAACTCCATGCCGCCATCCGGTAATTCCATTTCAGAATCCCAGCTTCCACCTCCATGCGTCTCCACTCCCTCACCGTCAGAAACTACCGCATCCACCGCGACATCACGGTCGATTTCGATCCTTCGCGCAACCTGATCGGCGGCACCAACGAAACCGGCAAGAGCACCCTCGCCGAGGCCATCCACCGCGCCCTTTTCATGCGCCACCGGGCGGGCGGCGATTTGCAGAAATCGATGGTATCTGACATCCACCCGGGAGCCCCCGAGGTCAAACTCACCTTTGAAAGCGCTGGAGAAACCTGGACCGTCGAAAAGCAGTTTGCCGGCACCAAAGGCAGCGCCCGCCTCCGCTCCGCGAGCGGCATCAGTCTCCAGGGCGACGCCGCAGAGGACAAGCTCGCCGAAATCACCGCCAATCCGGACGGCATGGCCAATCGCCTCAACGAACTCACCACCCGCTGGGCCCACCTCTGGGTCTGGCAAGGCACCGCCGGCGAGGACGCCTCCACCCATGCCGCCAGCCGCCGCGACGAGCTCGTCCAGCGCCTCCAACAACAAGGTCTCGCCGCCGTCATGCAGTCCGCAACCGACGAGCGCGCCCGCGAAAAAATCCGCCTCGCCCATGAGGACATGTTCACCCGCACCGGAGCCGTAAAGGCGAATTCCCGGCTCGACCTCGCCACCAAGTCGCTCGCCGAGGCCGACTCCGCCCTCACCCGGGCCATCGAGCAGAAACAACGTCTCGAATCCGCCGTCATCGAGCAGGAAAACGCCGCGAAAATCCTCGCCGAGTCGATCACTGCCCTGCCGGTGAAACGCGAAGAGCTCGCCTCCATCAACGCCTCGCTCGCCAAGGCCAACGACCTCCGCGCCCGTCTCGAAAAGGAACATCTCGTCCTCCAGAACACCACCGACGCCCGCAGCCAGATCGCGAAGGCCGACCAACAAATCCGCGAACTCCACAAGCAGGCCGCAACCATCAGGGATACCCTCGTTCCCGCCGAGGCGAAACTCTCCATCCTCGCCGATCAGGAAAACGCCGCCCGCGAGGCCGCCGGTGCCGCCGAACTCGCCCACCGCGCCATCAGCGACGCCGTCCGCCTCGCCCGTCAACATCACGATCTCGCCAACGCCTGCGTTTCCCGCTTCGAAAAATCCGCCACTCACGAGACCCTCACGCTCAAGGCCAAGGAAATCGCCGGGATCGAAGCCTCCCTCGCCTCCGACCGCGAAGCGCTCTCCAAACTCCCGGCCGTCACCCCCGCGCAGCTCGAATCCCTGCGCAAACTCGAAACCCAGATCGGCCAAGCGGAAAGCGCGCTCACCGCCATCGCCGCCGGCGTCGAACTGATTTGCTCCGACCAAGCCGTGCTGCTCGATGGCCAGCCACTCGCATCCGGCAAGCCCCGCGTCATTACCGAAACCTCCGAGCTCACCCTCGGCAGCGGCACGCGCCTGCGCATCCAGCCCGGCGGCGGCACCTCACTCGCCGAATCCCGCCGCAAACTCGACGACCTCCGGAAAAAACTCACCGCCGCTCTCGATCAACTCGCCATCCAATCCCCCGTCGAAGCCGCGGAGATCGTCACCGCCCGTCAAGTCATCGCACAACGCATTGCCAACACCGAGTCGCGCCTCCAAGACCTGGGCGCCCGTGAGTTGGCCGCGACTCTCGCCAGCGCCATGGATGCCCTAACCGCCGCCACTGCCGAGGTCGATCACCGCAGCGCCGCGCTCGCCGGGGATCCAATTCCCGCACTTCCCGACTCCTTGGAAACCGCACGCACATGGCAAATCGGCACCCGAGACGCGCTCAAACATGCCGAAGGCCAAGAACAAACCCTCCTCGCCGTTGCCGACGCCCAGCGCACAGCCCATCAGGAAAAAATCCAGGCACTCCAAACCCAACGCGAGTCCCTCGATGCCGGGCGCAAAACCCTCGAAGCCCACCAAAGCTCCGCCCGCATCCTCGAACAAAACCACGGCGATTCCCCCACCCGCAGCGCCGCCCTCGCAGCCGCCACCACTGCGGAAACTACCGCCAAATCCACGCTCGACGCCACCTCCGCAGCCCTCGCCGAACTCAACCCGGACCAGCTCCACCAACAAGTCAGCCGCCTCACCCGTGTGATTTCCATCGAGGAGGAAAAACAGCTTGATGCCCAAACCCGCATCGCCGTCGCCCGCAACACCCTAGCCCTCGACGGCTCTTCAGACCCGGAAGCCGAACTCCTCCAAGCCAAAGCCCGCCACGCCGCCGCCGAAGAAGAACAGGCCCGCGAAAAACGCCACGCGGATTCCATCGCCCTGCTGGACCGCCTGTTTTCCCAGTCCCAATCTGCCATCAGCGAAAGCGTCACCCAGCCCATCGCCGACCGCGTCGCCGGCTACCTCGAATGCCTCTTTGGCCGCGGCGTCCGCGTCACCGTCGATCTCACCAACCCCGCCCAGGCCTCGATCCAACTCACCCGCCCGGGCACCCCCACCTTCACTTTCGAGTCCCTCAGCGGCGGAGCCAAAGAACAAGTCGCCGCCGCCCTCCGTCTGGCCACCGCGGAAATCCTCGCCGCCAATCACGACGGCTGCCTGCCCATCCTCTTCGACGACGCCTTCGCCTACGCCGATGACGACCGCATCCAGTCCCTGCAAACCATGCTCGACCTCGCCGCCACCCGCGGCCTGCAAGTGCTCGTCCTCACTTGCACCCCCGCCGGCTACATCGGCCTCGGTGCCAAAGAAACCCGCCTCACCCCCCATCCCTGGCACGAACTCACCTGACCCAGCGGGCGCGGCCCTAAGGAGAGGCGGACTCCGGCCGCCTCGCCGCGTGTGCCACCGGAAACCGGTCCGGAGTTCACGGTTTACCGTGCTCTCGAAGAGGCAAGCTAAAGCTTGAACTCCGGACCGCGGAATGGCGCTCCCAACCGGGAAAGAACTGCGTTGCGGTTCCAATTCAGGTGGCGGGATTCTCCCAGGGTAGCCGTCTGCCGACGGCAACCCTGGGCTGTGTGATGGAACGCCGTTGGCGTAGGGAAATTGTGCATGCTCGCCCGTGCTGACGAAATCAGGTGGTTTCGTGAAGTGGTTTCGTAAGGTCCAATCTTTGGAAATGTGATTTATCCCAACGGGATTCCCTCCCCTAGCC
>JBIPND010000147.1:0-6875 GCA_044374015.1 Luteolibacter sp.
GCCAGGATCGCGCTTTCCTCGACGGGTAGCAGCCGTTCTCCATCCTGGACGTGCACGGTGTTCATCACCTTGCGCGACCGATACTGCACTTTCAGCGGCCGGATGTAGCATTTTTCATCCACCGAGAACACATCCAGGAAAAACTGGGTGGTTTCCCGGATCGGGTCCATCGCGGTGGCCGAATGCGCGTCGCGGGTGATGGCGAAATAGGTGACCGTGCGCAGCGCGAGCAGGCGCGGGCAGGTCAGCACGAAAAAATTCCCCACCGCCTGATCGGAGTGCCACGCTTCGGCGAGGTCGCTGAGCAAATCGAAGATATAGATCGTGCCGGGGCCGCACGATTCGATGACCCGGTGGATGTTTCTAACAAACGCCTCGAAGCCGCCGGTGGGATCGAATTGACAGATTTCCAGCCCGGGTTTTTCCTTCAACAACGGTTCGTGGCGGCCGAAGCGGAAATAGATCCGCCGCAGCCCCTGTTGTTCCGCAGCCCGTTCATAGGGCTCGACCAGCCGCCGGTAGTCCTCGATCCGCTCGACGCCCCAAACGACATTGTCGCCGGGTTCGAGCCCGCACAGGACTTCGTCGAGGGCGGGCCAGCCGGTGGTCGCACGGCCGATGGGGGTGGCGTCAGACATGGCTCAGACGACGCCTTGTTCGAGCATCGATTCCGCGACTTTGGTGAAGCCGGCGATGTTGGCACCGACGACGTAGTTGCCGGGAGAGCCGTAGAGCTCGGCGGTTTCGCTGCAGTTGCGGTGGATGTTGCGCATGATTTCCAACAGGCGGGCGTCCACTTCCTCGCGGCTCCAGTTCAGGCGCATCGAGTTTTGGGACATTTCCAAGCCGGAGGTGGCCACGCCGCCGGCGTTGGCGGCCTTGCCGGGGCCGTAGAGGATTTTCGCCGCTTGGAAAATTTCCACCGCTTCGGGGGTCGAGGGCATGTTGGCACCTTCGGAAATCAGTTGGCAACCGCCCGCCAGCAGTTTTTTCGCGTCCGCGCCATCGACCTCGTTCTGGGTGGCCGACGGGAATGCGCAGTCGCACGCCACTTCCCATGGGGTGATACCTTCGCGATATTCCGCTTTGAAACGGTCGGCGTATTCCCGGATCCGCCCGCGGCGGACATTCTTGAGATGCATCACGAAATCGAGCTTTTCACGATCGATGCCCGCTGGATCATAGATGGTTCCGTGCGAGTCGGAGAAGGTCAGCGGCACGGCCCCGAGCTCGATCAGTTTTTCCGTCGTGTATTGCGCGACGTTGCCCGAGCCGGAAACCACGCAGCGTTTGCCATCGATGGATTCGCCGCGCGTCGCAAGCATTTCCACGGCGAAATAGACCGAGCCGTAGCCGGTGGCCTCCGGCCGAATCAACGAGCCACCCCAGTTGAGGCTTTTGCCGGTCAGCACGCCGGTGAATTCGTTGCGCAGCCGCTTGTAATGGCCGAAAAGATAGCCGATTTCCCGCGCGCCGACGCCGATGTCGCCCGCCGGCACGTCGGAATTGGCACCGATGTGTTTCGAGAGTTCCGTCATGAAACTTTGGCAGAAGCGCATCACTTCGTTGTCCGATTTGCCCTTCGAGTCGAAATCCGAGCCGCCCTTGCCGCCGCCCATCGGCAGGGAGGTCAGCGAATTTTTGAAAATTTGCTCAAACGCGAGGAACTTGAGGATGCCCGCATTGACGCTCGGGTGGAACCGCAAGCCGCCCTTGTAAGGCCCGATGGCGCTATTGAACTGGATCCGGAATCCGCGGTTCACATGCACCTTGCCGCCGTCGTCCACCCACGGCACGCGGAAGAAAATCTGGCGCTCCGGTTCGACGAGGCGTTCCAGAATGCTCGCCTCCACAAACTCAGGCCTGCGAGTCAGCACCGGTCCCAGGGATTCGAGAATTTCCTGGACGGCCTGGTGGAATTCCGGCTCACCCGGGTTGCGGTGGCCGACTTGTTCGAAAATCGAGGCGAGGTAGTCTGGAATATTCATAAGGGTTGGGTTCGATGGATTTGTTTGAGGGTGATCGTGGCTAAACCACCCGGAAAGACCTGGGAAAGACGTGCCAAATAATTCCGGCTGCCATTTTGCCAAAGGCAAGATTGATTGGCATCCTCAGGTTTTACCACGCCGAAGTTCCATAAAACCCCGCATTCTGTGTGGGTCGGCAGGAAGGGGGCACTCTCCGTGGTTTTCAATAGTGGCGATTTGCGATGAATTAGGCATGATCACTTCTGCGACCACCACCACTTCCCCACGGCGCACCACTTCTGCGATAGGCCTCATAAAATGCCAGACATTATGCAAGTTATTCTTGCCGACTGGAGTTTTTGCAGGTATGGCAGGGGGGTGAACAGCAGGAAACGATTCATGGCCCCGTGGAAGGATTCGCTGACGAAGCCCTCCATCTATCATTGTGTAAGCCGGGTGGTGGATCGGCGGTTTGTGTTTGAAGCGACCGAACGGGAGCGGTTCCGGATGTTTATGCGGATGTATGAGAACTTTTCGGGCTGCCGGGTTTTGTCCTACTGCATCATGTCCAATCACTTCCACATCTTGCTGGAGGTGCCGCCGATGCCGCTGGGCGGGGTCGCGGATGAGGTGCTGCTGAAGCGGTTGTCGGCGATTTACACGGAGGCGGTGGTGGCGGCGGTGGCGAAGGAAATCGCGGAAGCGCGGGCAGCGGGGGATGAGGCCGGGGTGGCGGGGATTCATGCGCGCTACACCTACCGGATGCACAATTTGAGCGAGTTCATGAAGACGTTGCTGCAGTGTTTCACGCGCTGGTTCAACCGGACTCACCAACGCAGTGGGACTTTGTGGGAGGAGCGCTACAAGAGCGTGATCGTGGAAAGCGGGGTCGCGGCGCGGACGATGGCGGCTTACATCGATCTCAATCCGGTGCGGGCGGGGCTGGTGGCGGATCCGGCGGAGTATCGTTGGAGTAGCTACGGCGAGGCGGTGGGCGGCGGGACCAAGGGGAATGGTAAGAAGGCGCGGGAGGGGCTGGTTCGCGCATGCATGAGCCACCAGGGCGCGGGCTTTGAGGCGGAGCGGTGGAAGGAGGTGTCGCGGATTTATCGGCGGACGATGGGGTTGGCGTTGGGCCGCAAGAGTGGTCGGGCGGAGGTGGAGAAGGGCGTGGCGCGGCCGCAGCTGAATACGGCGGAGGCGCTGGAGGCGGCGGCGAACGGGACGGTGCTGCCGGATTTGGGGATGGCGGCGATGCTGCGTTGCCGGGTGAGGTATTTCACGGATGGCGCGGTGATCGGGAGCAAGGAATTTGTGAACGAGGCGTTTGCTGCGGCGCGGGAGCGATTTTCGGTGAAGCGCAGGGACGGCGCGCGGCGGATGCGGGGGAATGGCGCGCCGGCGGCGGGGTTGCTGTGGAGTGCACGTGATCTACGAGTTAGGGTGTGACTGTTGAAGATGGCCTTTCCTTGTGAGTCGTGATTTTCAGTTCGATTTTTTGCCGGCGATGGCGGGCTTCACGGCCGCTGCTGAGATCGGGAAAGGTTCGTGGATCCGGCGCTCCTTGATTTTGCCTAACCAAGCTGGCCCCCCGCGGTTGGTCGGGACCGCCCGGCCCACCACGGATTCAAACCGCCGCGTTCCCCGCCGCGGTTTGCATCCGCAGCACAAAAATGGTCCAGCCGGGTCGGCTTTCTTGCATTTCCAGCTCGCCGCCATGGGCCCTGAGGATTTCCCGGGCCAGGCTCAGGCCGAGTCCGATTCCATCCACCCGCCTCTGCCGTGCGGCATCGACGCGGTGGAAGCGGGTGAAAATTCGGTCTTGATCGGGCTCGGGGATGCCGGGTCCGGAGTTGCCGATGGTTAGAAAAACCCGGCTTGTGCGCGATTCAAGGGTTGCCCGGATGCTGCCGCCGGGCAGGTTGTATTTCACCGCGTTGACAAACAGGTTGAGCAGGGCGGTGCGGAGCAAAACCGGGTCCGCAGCGACCTGGATTCCGGGTGCCAGACTCACTTCGAATTCCAGGTGCGTGTCCTCCGCCAGCGCGCGCGCGTCTTCCAGAATTCCTTCTAACATCGATGTCAGATTCACGGCTTCCAGCACCGGTTTGAGCTGACCGGCATCGGCGCGGGCCAGCAGCAGCAGACCGCTGGTGATGGTTTTGAGCCGCTGCGTCTCTTCTAACAAATTTCCGAATGTCTGCTGTTCCTTCGATCCGGGAAGTGCCTCTTGAAGGGCGTTTTCCAGTTCGCCCTGCATGATGGCGAGGGGTGTTTTCAGCTCATGCGAGGCATCCGCGCTGAAACGGGTGGCTTGTTGGAAACTGTTTTCCAGCCGGTCCATCATGCGGTTGAGGACCCCGATGACGCGGGTGATTTCCGGGTCTTCGTTGGAAATGGGAATCCGTTGGTCAAGGCCGCGGGCGGTGACGTGCTCGGCGGTGCTGGCGATCACCCGCATCGGCCGCAGCGCGCGCCCGGCGACGAGCCAGCCGCCGATTCCGACAAGCAACAGTGCGAGCGGCAGGGCTAACAAAAAGGCGTTGCGCAGGCGGACCAGTTCGGCGCGGGTCGGGCCGGAGTCCAATCCGACGACGAGAGTGGTTTCCGCATTTCCAAACCTTCCTACCCGCCACTGGGCGGCCGCCGTTTCTACGGTTAGGAATTCCGGAATCTTGGTGAGAGCCGCCGGCCCGCCGCCGCCGGGCCCGAGACCGCGCCCCATGCCACCCCAGCCACGGCCACCGCTGGATCCCCGGTCCTGGCCGGGTTGAGCGGGTGCCTTGGGATCATCGACGAGCTTGCCGGTGGGGACCGCGAAGTCTTTGGGCCAGCGGGATGAAGTGTGGAGCGTGAGGCCGCCGCGGTCTTGGATCATCAGGATCCCCTGCTCTGCGAGGCTCTCGTCAAGCCGCGGATAGTCGCCCCGGTGGTTGATCCAACCCGGGTGGCGGGCCACGAGCGCGCGGATCTCGGTGTCCAAACTCGCGAGCTTCTGCCGGGCGATCATGAAATACGCGGCCAGCCCGAAACCGACCAGCACCACGCCGGAAATGACGGTGGAGAGCAAGGCGATCTTGAGACGGAACGGCAGGGGGTTCATGAGTCGGGTTTGATCCGGTAGCCGACGCCGCGGACGGTTTCGATGAGTTTTTCCTCACCTTCGGCATCCAGTTTTTTGCGCAAGCGCTGGATGTAAACTTCCACCAAGTTGGTTCCCGGATCGAAGTCATAATTCCACACCCGCTCGCATATCTGCGACCTTGTTAGGACCCGGCCGGGCGATCTGGCAAGATGCTCTAGCAGCTCGAACTCGCGTGCCGTGAGCTCGATCCGGCGGTCTCCGCGGGCCACCTCGCGAGTGAGCAGGTTGATGGTTAGATCGGCGACGGCGAGGATGCTCTGGCTCGCCCCCGAGGCGCGGCGGGTGACGACGTGGAGCCGGGCGATCAGTTCCTCGATGTAAAACGGCTTGGTGAGGTAGTCGTCGGCCCCGAGATTGAGGCCTTCGAGGCGTTCGTTCAGTTCGCCGCGAGCGGTTAGAAGGATGACCGGCACCGCCATCTTGCGCTCGCGGAGGCTGCGCAGAATGCTCAATCCGTCGCGGCCAGGCAGCATGATATCGAGGATGATCGCGTCATACGGCCGGGTCGTGGCGATGGTGAAGCCTTCGTTGCCGTCGTGACTGGCATCCACCACGAATCCCTGAGCCTCAAGCCCCTTGCGGATGAATGAAGCGATCTTTTTCTCGTCTTCGATGAGCAGGATTTTCATGCCGGGCGAGGCCACCTGCGGCGGTTAGGTGATGGTGCGCGGCACCCGTTCGGCTGGGGGATTTGGGTTGACACCCCTTCAGAGAAGCTCAAAAAGCCTGCCGGAGCAAGAAATGCGTCTCACGCGCTCAATCTCCTGTATTTCAGAACAGGAGCAAGGAGGGGCGATCTCCGAATCGCCCCAGTCCATGAAAAGCCAATGAATCGGGCCAAGCCGCCACCCATTGTCACCTCAAGGTCATGGCGATTCGGAGATCGCCACTCCTTGGGTTAGAGCTTCGCGGCGGCGGCGGACTTGAGTTCTTCCAACTTTGAACGGTCGGGGGCTGCGCCTCTGGCCTGGTCCGGTTTGCCGCCGCCTTTGCCGCCGGCGAGGGCGGCGAGGTCGCGGAGCAGGTCGCCGGCTTTGAGGCCTTTGGCGAGAGCCTCGGGGCCGCAATGGGTGGCGAGGTGGAGTTTTTCGCCGTCATCGACGATGAGCAGGGCGGGACCGGCGAAGTGCTTTTTCTTGAGGCCGTTCTGGAGCTCCTGGAGCAGCGAGGCGTCGGACTCGAAGGAAACGATGATGGGTTTTCCGTCTTTGGTGGCCGAATCGATGAGTTCGGCGAGGGATTCGTCGGCGAGGGCGGCGGCTTGGGAGGATTGGAGTTTTTTGAGACGCTTCTCGGCTTCGATGAGGGTTTCCTTGTCTTCGTCGAGGACCCGGCGGGCGGCGGCGAGGGCGGCATTGATGGCGGTGATGTCGCCGGTTTGATAGAGCGTGTCGGGATCGAGAACCGGGGGAATCGAAAGGTTGATGATCGGCTCGCTGATGCCGGCCAGCCGGATGTTGACGGGCTGGAGCTTGGCCTGGAGGGTGGCGATTTCCTCGGCGATCTGATTGATGGATTCGCGGAGAAACAGCAGGGCGCTGTCGCCGCAAACCGCTTCGATGCGGCGGACGCCGGAAGCGATGGCGCCTTCGGATTTGATTTTGAACAGCCCGATTTCGCCGGTGTGGCGGACGTGGGTGCCGCCGCAGAGTTCCTGGGAGTAGCCGTTGAGTTGGTTAGCTTCGCCGCCGATCTGGACGACGCGGACGACGTCGCCGTATTTGTCGCCGAAGAACTGCATGATGTCGGCGCGGCCCTTGATG
>JBIPND010000148.1:0-6863 GCA_044374015.1 Luteolibacter sp.
GTCCCTCGCTTCCCTCAGAACGAGTCTCCCGGAAATCAGGCTCTTCTGCGAAGAAACAACAATCCACCGCTCAACAGCACCAACAAGCTCGAAGCCGGCTCAGGCACCGCGACACTTGCAAGGCGGAAACCCACGTAGGGATCCTCAGCTGCGGATGGATCAATCGAAAAGTTCCCCCAGGTGTGTGATGATGAGGTGTAATCTAACGGTTCCCGCCAGTGACCACCACGGAGTTCACGCTGCGCACCCGCTTTCCCATCCAAATCGTTCCACTCCCAGACATTGCCATTCATGTCAAAAGCCCCGTAAGCACTGGCTCCACCATTGGTGCCGACACTCGTGACATTTCCATCCTGACCATTCCAATCCGCGGTGTTTTGGGCATTTACAAAGTTTCCAGTGGCTCCAGCCGAGCCATTGCCGAGACTATCCGCTGTCACCGCGGTTGGAAGGGTATCACTCTGCGTGGCGTAATCCCAGTAACCAGCATTCGTGCCTCCACCTTTGTAGTAAGCAGCTTTGTACCACTGAGCCTGACTCGGCAGGAAAATCGTCGCACCACTGTTAACAGCCACTGCTGAGCCGGTATCGAAAGCGCCAACGGTGTAAGCCCCTTGGTTCTGGGGCGCAGTGCACCGGGTTTTCCGTGATGTTGTAGTCAAAATCATCAGTCGCTCCATGGACGATTCCCGGCTTCACTCCACCGCCGGCCATCCACATCGAGAAACAACGAGGGTGATGGTCTCTACCATGAGTTTTCTTGGTTAGAATACCTTGCGAGTAGCTCGTGCGCCCAAACCCGCCACCGCAGATGACCAAGGTATCTTCCTGCATGCCACGCTGTTTCAAATCGGTGATGAGGCCCGCACAGCCGTGGTCCACCTCCTTGTCCAACATCGCACGCCGACCGCTTCCACAAATCCCGTCAGGATTCGTTAGGTGAAACACCGCCTCCTTGTTCGAGGAAAAGCGCACGCCTTGGTAGCGGGAATCCAAAATACCACTGCCCCGAAGCCGGACGTAGAGTGGCTGATCCGTTGGATTTTTGGTGACGAGCACAACGAATGACGGCAAATTTTCATTCATGCTGCCGAGGCCGTAATGCACCCACAAGCCGAGACTGGGGCGCCCGGCAATTTGCGAACCCGTTTGCAAAAAGGGCTGGCTGCTGGGAATTTGCTTTTTGCTGGAGGCCCCTGAAAGAGCCATTGGGTTGGACCAGAGGGCGGGGAAAAGGGGGTTGCTTGCCATCATACTTGGGTCGAATGATGTGGCAACAGGTGATGGACTGGATTTGGAGTTAAGCATTACCTTCACGTCGGAGAAAAGATTGCGATGAACCCAGACATGATCCTCGCGACTGCAGGTGCGGGAGGGGCACAAATTGTCTCATGCTTGTTGAGGGACGGTCAATGGGCGCTCGATTTGGTCGAAGGTGCTGGCGCGCAGGGAGCGGTGGCGGTGGCGCTAAATAAAACCGGCGATGCCGCAGTCTTGCTCAATGACCAAGGGAAAAGCCGCCTGTCAATTAAGCCCGTGAACAAGCGGATTACAGGTCCCTTATTTAAAGTTCGCTCCAGACCCAGGCTACGTTCCATTGAGATGGATCTTGGATGGTAAAACTTTGCCCCCGGTGCCGGGACTTGAGGTGACGGTCGAAGGGACCCTTCGGATCGCCGCACGGTTCGGAGCGGCAGCGGGTGATGACGACAATGACGGTTCTAGCAATCTTCTGGAATACGCATTTGGTTCTGATCCACTGCGTTCCGAATCGATCCCTGCAAACCTCGGGATCGAGGTTCAAACACAGAACGGGCAGCGTGTGATTAATTTAAAGCACCCGACTTCCGCCGATAGCCGCTTGAGTTATCGCGTGGTTTCCGCCTCTAGTCCGGCCGGACCTTGGAGCGCGGTGGCCGGTAGTAGTCGGACCGGAAGCGGGACGGTGCATGCAGCGTCTTTTTCAATGCCTACGGCATCTACATCGAGGTTTTTCCGGGTTGAGGTAAACGCTAACTGGTGACCGTGATCAAGCGATCCGGCTGTGTTGGTGCTAAACAGGGGGAGTGGCTCTTCATCAAAGGTAAACGTCCTAAAATCCATCTCCTATCCATCCGCCACTGATCGTGCATTCTCGCTTGGATGTCCAAACCACGCCCCATTCCATCCCGTCGGCTCACCTGCGCCGACGCCACCTACTACAAGGTCGGCATCGACGGCAACGTCAGGGACTTTGCCACCCTCATCGCCATCGGCATCCGCCGCGACAACGGCAAACGCCTCGTTCTCGGCGTTTCCTGCGCCCTCTCCGAAGCCGAGTTCCACTGGCGCGGATTCTTCACCAGCCTCAAGGAGCGCGGCATCGGGATCCCCGACAGCGTCACCTCCGACGCCCACGTCGGGCTGCGTGCCGCTCTCAACTCCAGCCCCTGGCAGCGCTGCCAGTTCCACCTCCAGCAGAACGCCCAGGCCTACGTCCCCACCAAGGACCTCAAGCCAAAACTCGCCGACGACATCCGCCGCCTCTTCAACGCCGAAGACCGCGCCCATGCCGAAGCCAAGCTCGCCGATTTCGTCCAAGCCTGCACGAAAAGCGCGCCCAAGCTGGCCACCTGGGCCGAGCAGCACAGGGATCTTTTAAATTTTCTGAGGTCCCGCTCCAGCCACATTCGTTGAGAAACAACTGGCACAGGCCTTCAGGAGCGCTGAGGCGATTCTGGATTATCGCGGGATCCAACATCCTCAAGTGATTTGCGTAGCTTGAAATCTAACGAGTAGCTGCTGCCAGATCAGTAGCTCCGGGTATCACCACGGCAGCGGGAACTGGCGATTGAAGGCGAATACCCGCTCGCGGATGGCGTGGAGTTTTCCCACGTTGGTGTGATCCGCGAGGGCTTCCGCGATGAAATCGGCGACTTGCTCGACGTCCTTTTCCTTCATCCCGCGGGTGGTGATGGCGGGGGTGCCGATGCGGATGCCGCTGGGTTTCATCGGGCTGCCGGTGTCGAAGGGGATGCCGTTTTTGTTGACGGTGATGCCGGCTTCGTCGAGGGCGTGGGAGGCGTCGGTGCCGTTGAGGTTCTTGTTGCGGAGGTCCACCAGCATCACGTGGTTGTCGGTGCCGCCGGAGCAAATGCGGAAGCCGTGGTGGGTGAGGCGGGCGGAAATCGCCTGCGCGTTTTTGATCACCTGCGCGGAGTATTCCTTGAATTCGGGCGTGAGCGCTTCACCGAAGCAGATCGCCTTGGCCGCGATGACGTGCATCAGCGGGCCGCCCTGGATCCCGGGGAAGACTTGCGAGTCGATTTTTTTTGCGAATTCTTCTTTGCACAAAATGATGCCGCCGCGCGGGCCGCGCAGCGATTTGTGGGTGGTGGAGGTGACAAAATCCGCGTGTGGGAACGGGCTCGGGTGCACGCCCGCGGCGACCAATCCGGCGATGTGCGCCATATCGACGAACAAATAGGCGCCGACTTCGCGGGCGAGCTTGCCCATGCGCTCGAAGTCGATGATGCGCGAGTAAGCCGATGCGCCCACGGTGATCAGCACGGGCTTGAGCTCGCGGGCGGTTTTTTCCAGCTCGTCGTAATTGATCCGCTCGTCATCCGGGGAAACGCCGTAGTGGGTGACCGCGTAAAAGCGGCCGGAGAAATTCGCTTTGTGGCCGTGGGTGAGGTGACCGCCGTGGGCGAGGTCCATCGTGAAGATTTTATCGCCGGGCTTGAGCACCGAGAAATAAACGGCGGTGTTTGCCTGCGATCCGGAGTGCGGCTGGACGTTGGCATGTTCGGCACCGAAGAGCTCTTTGGCGCGATCGATCGCGAGCTGCTCGACGACATCCACATTTTCGCAGCCGCCATACCAGCGCTTGCCGGGGTAGCCCTCGGCATACTTGTTGGTGAGCACCGAGCCCTGCGCTTCCATCACGGCGGGCGAGGTGAAATTTTCCGAAGCGATCAGCTCGATGTTATTGCGCTGGCGGTGTTCCTCCGCGGTGATCGCGGCATACACCGCCGGGTCGGTCTCGGCGATGCGGCTGCCGGAGGATTTGCAAACCCGGGTTTCGTGACGGCCACCTTCGAAGGCGGTGGCGAGGAAAGCGTCGGCCATCGCGATGGCGGTCGCCGCGTCGGTGAATTTTCCGCTGAGGCAAAGCACGTTGGAATCGTTGTGCCTGCGGGTCGTCACCGCCTCCTCGACGGAGCGCACACTGGCGGCGCGGACGTGGCGGTGGCGGTTCGCCGCGATGCTCATGCCGACGCCGGAGGTGCAGGCCAGGATGCCGAAATCATAGCTGCCATCGGCCACATTGCGGGCCACCAGATTGGCGTAATCCGAGTAATCGACGGATCCGTTGCCGTGGGTGCCGAAGTCGTTGACCTCATGGCCGACCGACTTCAGGTGAGCGACAACAGCGTTTTTCAAATCGACGGCGCCGTGGTCGGCTCCGATAGCAATGCGGAAGGTAGGATGGCTCATGGGTCGAGGCCGGATTGAAAGCCGGGAACGCCAACTTGCAAACCGCAAATTTCGGGGAAAAGCGGAATTGGCCCGCGGACCGATGGATATCGTTTCCCACGGCTTGATCCGTCCTTGATTCCGTGAACTGACAAAAATTTTGGCACCCGCGCCGCAAAAGAACTCGATTCAAGCAAGCCGCTGCTGGTTTACTGCCGCCACGGCCGTCGCAATTCGGAAACCGCCGCCGCCAACCACGGATTGCGCCAACGTCCCTCAAACCAAAGGCAGCACCCTCGCATGGGAAATGCCCGGCAAGACGCTCACTCAGCCCGAGTCATCCCATTCCCTCCATGAAGTTTCCACTCCTGAAATCCAGCGCGCGATGCTGGATCGCCGTCGTTTGCATCCTTGCCACCGGTTTCCCCCACACCGTCCACGGCCAGATCGATGCCCTGAAAAAAGCGGTCGGCCCCAAAGAAACCGCCGCCGCGATCGATCCGGAAAAACCCGAAGACGCCCGCAAGCGGCTTGAGCAATGGTTGCAGGAAGCCCGCGACAATCTGGCCCGGCTGGAGGCCCCCGGTGCCGTCACCAGTCTGCCGGAGGGCATCACGCCGGCGGAACACGGCGAGCGGCTGCAGGATCTCGAACAAATGGTGCTGGGCATCACCCGCTCGATCAAAAACATCAATTCCATCGCCGAGGCGCGCAAGGAACTCGAACTCGCCCGCGCCAGCAACACCGCGTGGACCGGCTTTGCCGAAGAGCCGCCATACTCGCTGCTCATGGTCGACGAGCTGCTCAACGAGCGCGATGCCGTCCGCGCGAACCTCACCTCATCCAAATCCTCCCTCGCCAACTACGAACGCCTGCTTTCCGGCTTGATGGCGGAAGCCAGATCCGCGGAGGAAAATGTGAGCCAAATGATCCTCGCCGTCCAGAATGCCGACGACGCCAATCGCAGTGCGGCCAAATGGCGAATGGATGCCGCCCGGGTCAAAGCCCGCGTCCACGCGGTCCGCGCCGGGATGCTGCAGGGGCTTTTGGCCGGCCTCAGCGATCGCGTGGCCGCCGCCACCCTCGACCTCGCGTTGATCGACCGCAAGGTGGCGCTCGCCACTGCCAAAGCCCGCTTCAGCGATGAGGACCTCGCCAAGCTGGGAAAAATCGCCGACGAGCGCAAAAATGCGGCGCAGAAGGAAATCGACAGCGTCGCCAAGCGCCTCAAAACCGCCATGGCCGCCCGCAATCAGGCGCAAACCACCCTCGATTCGCTGGTGGCCGCAGCTCCGGAAGCGCCCGCAGACAATGGCTTGGAACTCGCAAAATTCCGGCTCGAAGTCGCCGAAAGCCGCGTCGACGCCTTGCAATCGGTCACCGAGCAACTGGAAAGCCTGATCGAACTCGAAAAAATCAATCTCAAGGGCTATCAGGACCGCAAGGCGATCCTCGAGGCCACCGATCCGGAAAAACGGGCGGCGGCGCTGGCCAGTCTCGAGCTCCTGTTGGACCGTCTCCGCGCCTGGGAGAATGTCGCGCAAAATGAGATTTCCAGCAGCAGCGCGGATCTCGGCAAACTCGAATCCCGCGCCGCCAGCATCAGCATCGACGATCCGCGGTTCCCCCTTTTAAACGAACAGCGTGTCGCGAAGAGCGAAAAGCTCGCCATGAACCAGCGCATTTCCAAGGCGGTGATCGCCCAGCGCAAGCTGGTGAAACGCTGGGTCACCGAATACGCGCCGGAGCCTGCCGAACAAAAAATCGGCCACCGCGTCACGACGTTCGCCATCAACACCTGGGCCACCATCCGCAAAATCTGGTCCTTCGAGGTGATGTCCTACGAAGACAAAGTGGAAGTCGATGGCCAGACGATCACCGGCAAGATTCCCGTCACCCTCGGCACCTTGTTGCGGGCGTTGTTGTTCTTCGTGATCGGTTACTGGATTTTTTCCAAGTTCGCCAAACGCATCGAGCGCAGCCTGATTGCCCGCGGTCACCTGGTGGATTCCCAAGCGCGCACCCTGCGCACCTGGGGGATGATCGTCGTCGGCGTGTTCCTCGCCCTCGGCACGCTGTCGTTTTTAAAAATCCCCCTAACCGTCTTTGCGTTCTTCGGTGGCGCGCTCGCCATCGGTCTGGGCTTCGGCATGCAGACGCTGATTAAAAATTTCATCAGCGGCATCATCGTGCTGGTCGAGCGCAAGGTGCGCGTCGGCGACATCCTCGATGTGGACGGCATCGTCGGCACCGTCACCGAGGTCAACACCCGCTCCTCGGTGATTCGCGGTGCCGACGACGTCGAAACCATGATTCCCAACTCGGCGTTTCTCGAAAACCGCGTCACCAACTGGACGCTCAGCAGCTCCAAAGTCCGCCGCAGCCTCCGCGTCGGCGTCGCCTAC
>JBIPND010000150.1:0-6843 GCA_044374015.1 Luteolibacter sp.
GAATATCAGGGGAATCTAGAGAAAGCAAACGGGAGCGTACGATTTCTGCGCGAATCGAGTCGCGCTCTTCCGGCGAAAGTTTGCGTCCGGAATGTAACTGGAGGTGCGCGGGTTGGATATCCATCAGTAGTGAATCGCAGAGCACCACGGTTTCCTCCGGGAAGAACCCGAGGGTGCCGCCGAGGCGCAAAAGCGACAGGTGATTGAGCGCTTCCTTGGAATCGATGATGTGGGCGTGACGCAGCACTCCGTAGGCGCGGCCGATTTTGTCGGCGACCATTTCCGGATCGTCCTCGAGGAGTTTTTCGCGGGCGTTCTGCTCGTGGCTGGCGACTTGGGAGATGACGCGCTCGAGGCGGCGGATGATCGTTTCCTCGCTTTCGCCGAGGGTGGACTGGTTGGAAATTTGATAGAGATTTCCCAGGGATTCGGTGCCTTCGCCGTAGAGCCCGCGGACGGCGAGGCCGATCTTGTTGACGGCCTGGAGGACTTGGCCGATCTGGTCGCTGAGCACGAGGCCGGGGAGGTGCAGCATGGCGGAGGCGCGCAGGCCGGTGCCGAGATTGGTCGGGCAGGTGGTGAGGTAGCCGAGCGAGGGATCGAAGGCGAATTCGAGCGAGCTTTCGAGTTCGGTGTCGAGTTCGGAAAGCGCGGTGAAGGCGGCGGTGAGTTGCAGCCCGGGGCGGATCGCCTGCATCCGCAGGTGGTCCTCCTCGTTGAGCATCAGGCTGAAAGTCTGGCGGCGCTCGATCACGGCGGCCGATCCGTCGCCGCGGGCGGCGTGCTCGCGGGAGATCAGGTGGCGCTCGACGAGGACCTGCTTTTGGACGGAGGTGAGGTCGCCGAGTTCGTGGGAAAACGCGCCTTTCATCGCTGGCAGCGCTTCCACGGCGGGGCGCAGCAGGTCGAGGGCGGCGGCGCGTTGATCACGCTTGGCCCAACCGGGGAAAGGGTGGCGGCGGAGATTGCGGGCGAGACGGATGCGCGAGGTCAGGACCGCGCCATGGTCTCCCTGGCCGCCGGCCATCCAGTCGGCGGGGTGTTTGATCAGGGTGGAGAAGCGCATCATTGCGGTGGGTGGCGGGTGAGTGGGTTCAGGAGAGGATTTCTAACTTCTCACTTCATCGAGGTTGCGGATTTCGTCGCGGATACCGGCGGCCTCTTCGTAACTTTCGGAAGCGATCGCCTGATCGAGGCGTGAGCGGAGTTCTTCGATGCGCTGGCTGCGGAACTGGATGGCCATGAGACCTTCGGGGACCTTGCCGATGTGCGAGGTGCCCTTGTGCATGCCGCGAACCATCTGCGAGACCTCCTCGCTGAAAGTGGCGTAACAATCGCTGCAACCGAAGCGGCGGACGCGACGGAGATCGTCGAGCGTGAAGCCGCAGGTGGCGCACTTTTTGCCATTTCCCGGGGCAGTTTGAGCAACCTTGCCGGTGATGGTCCCGGGACCGCCGGGCAGGCCGCCGAGCAGCAGATCGGCGAGAGAAAAGCCCGTGGGATCAGTGACGCCACGTTCCTTGGCGCAACCGTCGCACAAACAGACCTTCTTCATCTGGCCCTCGACGAGCTGGGTGAGGAAGACTGTGGCTTTTTTTTCGCAGAAATCACATTTCATGGGCGCTGAATCGATAACATTTAAGCAAAGGGAGTGCCAGTGCTCATTACAAGTTGGTGGTAGGCCTCGAGGAAGCGGGCGGTGAACGGGCCGGGCTTGCCGGAGCCGATGACGCGGCGGTCCAGCGAGACCACCGGGATGACTTCGGCGGCGGTGCCTGTTAGAAAACATTCATCCGCGGTGAAAATGTCGTAGCGGGTGAGCGAGCATTCCTTGAAAGGCACGCCAAGTTTTTCCGCGAGCTCGATGATCACCGAGCGGGTGATGCCGTCGAGCGCGCCGTCGGCGATAAGGGGCGTTAGAAGGGTGCCGTTTTTCAGGAGGAACAAATTGTCGCCGGTGCATTCGGCGACGTAGCCCTGCTCGTTGAGCATGACGGCTTCGAGGGCGTTGGCCTGGATGGCCTCCACTTTGGCCATGATGTTGTTGAGGTAATTCAACGATTTCACCTGCGGCATCAAGGCCCCGGGTGCGGGACGGCGGGTGGCGCAGGTGATGATGGACAGGCCGTTTTGATAATGCTCGTCCGGGTAGAGTTTGATCGTCGAGGCGATGATGAACATCGACGGCGTGGGGCAGAGATACGGGTTGAGGCCAAGTTCGCCGGCACCGCGGGTGACGACGAGGCGGATGTAGCCGTCGGTTAGACCGTTGGCGGCGACGGTTTCGCAGGTGTATTTGCAAACTTCCTCCTGCGTCCAGGGCAGATTCAGGATGATCGCCCGCGAAGAATCAAACAACCTGCGGATGTGCTCCTCCAGCCGGAAAATTCTTCCATTGTAAAAACGAATGCCTTCAAAAACGCCGTCTCCGTAGAGAAGACCGTGGTCAAAGACCGACACCTTCGCTTCAGATTCATTCACCAGTTTGCCATCGAGCCAGATTTTCATGTGAGATTCTTGGCCAAGGGTAGGAGGAAGATCGCCGCTGGCAAGCGGGAGATTGCAGAACCTTCAATCGGCTGGGATTCAGCACCACGAACTGAACGGCTGACGGGCGAGATTCGAGTTGTAATAGCGGGCATCGGCCGAAACCTCCGCCCCGGCCCATGGCGGGATTTCCGGTAGTTCGGCTTCATCGGAGAGCTCCACTTCCGCGATCACCAGCCCGTCGTTTTCGCCGTGGAACACATCGATTTCCCAAACGTGATTTCCGTGAGAGATGCGATAGCGGGTTTTATCGATCGCGGCTGGCAGGCACAGCGCGAGCAGCGCCAGGGCCTCATCGGGTGGGATGGCGTATTCGAATTCCGCGCGGGTCAGGCCGCGGGTGATGCCTTTGATGGTGAGCCACGCGTCGGGCCCGGCGAGGCGGACGCGGACAGTGCGCTCGGGATCGTGGGAAAGGTAGCCTTGGGCGATCCGCACCCCCGGCGAGCCGTCGCGCCAAGTGTCGTCGGTGACGAGAAATTTTCGTTCGATTTCAGAAGCCATGGGGATTTGCAAGGTCAGGGTTCCGCGACGGCGGGATCAGTGAGGGCGGCCCAGTCGAGATTGCCGTGGTCGAGGCGGCGGACTTCGCTGAGATAAACCGCGTCCTCGTTTTTCGGGTCGAGCTCGGCGGCAAGTTGGATGAAATAACGGGCGAGGCGCTGGTTTTCCTCACCCGCTTGTTTTTCGAGCAGTTGGCCGCGGGTGAGGATCAGCCGGGCGAACACCTGCGGGCTGTAGTTGCTTTCGCTGAGGGCGGGCAGAATGCCCTTGGCGAGTTGGAAATTCACGACCACCGCTTTTTTGTTTCGCGGGGAAAGTTGCAGGGCGAGCCCGAGCATTCGGCGTGCTTCGGCGAGTGCGGCGGGCGAGGCCTTGGCGGCGGCGATGCGGTTGGACGCGAGGGTCGCCAAATTGGTGGCGTATTCCTCGCGCTCCGCATCCAGCAGGCCCAAGTCATTGGTAAACAGACTCACCCGGATTGCCGGCGGGTCCCACGGGAACGACGGCGGCTTTTCCTCAGCATGGAGAAATCCCGCTGTGGCACAAAATAACACCGCTGCTTGCCAAGAACGCATCATCAGGAATAAGGATGGGAGAACCCCGATTGTTGGCAAGTGGCAATTCCCGAATCATCCCTCCGCAAGTCCGCGCTCCGCAAAATCATGCGGCAGCTCATCCCGAACCCACCACCGGACCCGCGACCGGTCTGCGCCGCCTTGGACGCTTGGCTCCAAGAGCAGCCGGCCCTCCGCACCCTCGCGGTTTTCGCCGCACTGCCTGGCGAAGTCTGCCTGCTCGAATTGATCGCCCGCCACCCCGAAATCCACTGGACCTACCCACGCGTCCTCGGCACCCATCTCTTCTTCCACTCCGTCAAAAACCCCCAAACCGAACTGCGACCCGGAAACTTCGGCATCGCCGAACCCTCCCCCACCCTGCCGGAAATTCCCGCCAGCGAAATCGACGCGTTCCTCTGTCCCGGGCTCGCCTTCGACGCCAGCGGCGGACGCCTCGGACGCGGCAAAGGTTTCTACGACCGCATCCTGGCGACCGCCCGCCCCGGGGCTTTGAAAATCGGCGTTTGTTTCCCCGGGCAACTCGTGCCCGACACCTTTTCCGAGCCGCATGACGTGCGCATGGACCGCGTCATTTCCGGCTGATCAAGCCCAGTCAGGCACGTCCAAGCGAAACTCCGGGATCCTTGCGAAAATCCATTCGCCGGTCGCCGTTTCGCCGAAAAACGCACCCGCAGCGCGCGCGCCTTTGGCCACCACGTGGTAGCTGTTGTAGGAAAAGTGTCCGCCGGGCTCGATCGACGGCGTCTGCCCCACCACGCCGTCGCCTTCCACCACGGTGACCTCGCCCCCATCCTCGTGGACCACCCATTTGCGGCCGCGGATCGTCACCGGCACCTCGGAATCATTGTGGATCGAAATGAAATACACAAACGGGTGCGGCTTCTCCGGTGGCGCGTCCAAGCTGGGCATGTAGATGACATCATCCACCTTCACCCGGAGTCCCTCGAATTCATGAATCTCGCCTGCCATGACGCCCATCGTCACGCGGGTTCCGGAAACTGCCAAGCACGAAAGAGCATTGCGATGCCGCGCCCGCCCGCTATCAAAGCCGCATGAATCACTCCATTCCCGTCGCCCTCACCATCGCCGGCTCCGATTGCTCGGCCGGCGCGGGCATTCAGGCGGATTTGAAAACCTTCCAACATTTCAAAATCCACGGCCTCACCGCCGTCACCTGCGTCGTCTCGGAAACCGCCAACATTGTGCGCGCCGTACACCCGGTGCCGGTGGACATCGTCGCCGATCAAATCTCGCTGCTGCTCGCCAGTTTCCCCGTCGCCGCCGTGAAAACCGGCATGCTCTTTTCCGCCGCCCACGTCCGCGCCGTCGCCGCGATCCTCGCTCAATACCGCCAGCCGCGGCTGGTCGTCGATCCGGTGATGATCGCCTCCACCGGCGACTCCTTGCTAGAGCCGGAAGCCCTCGAATCTTATCAAACCCTGCTGTTGCCGCTCGCCACCGTCATCACCCCGAATCTCCCCGAAGCCGAAGCCTTGTTAGGCGGGCGGATTCCTGATGAAACCTCGCTGGAGCCCGCCGCCCGCGCGCTATCCGCAAGGTTCGGCACCGCCGTCCTGCTCAAAGGCGGCCACCTCGACGGCCCGCGCTGCATCGACTTGTTGGTGGAAAACGGCAAGGTTCATCGCTTCACCGCTGACCGCATCGCCGTGCCCGGCTCCCACGGCACCGGCTGCACGCTTTCCGCCGCCATCGCCGCGGCCCTCGCGCTCGGCCAGCCGCTGCCCCAAGCCGTCGCCACCGCCAAAAACTACCTCGGAGAAACCCTGCGCCACTCCTATCAGTTCCAGTCCGCCACCGGCGAAACCGTCCACGCCCTCAATCAAGGCACCTCGTTCTAGCAAATCCAAACCCATGAAATCCGCCCCACTCCTCAGCTACCAATCCGGCATCGTCGGTAAATGGCACTTGGGCGCGCACCCGCAGTTCCACCCGCTCAAGCGCGGATGCAGCGAGTTTTTCGGCCACCTCGGCGGCGGTCATCGCTATGTCCCCGAGGAACTCACGCTCAAAAACTGGAAAAGAAGCGCGCCGCCTGGGATGCCCAGCTCATCCCACCCACTTTCCGGGGGCTGGAGACCCAGAACAAAGCCAAAGCCGGTGGCAAGCGTCCGCTCCGGTGATCGCCCTCGCCGGCATGCGGGACCGGAGAAATCTGCGGTCCCAACGGGACCTTTCATTCCAGCCCGGCACACGGTGCCGGGGGGGCGGCACCGGCATGGATTCCGTCCTGAAGGGACGGTTCATGCCGTGGGCGGCGGCGGAAGTTGGAGACGGCGACTCCGGGCGATTGGCATCTCTCCCGCATGAGGCGTCCCTACGGGACGCGCGGATTCCAAGCAATTCAGACCCGGCACTGCGTGCCGGGCTGGGATGAGCCGTCCCGTTAGGACGAAGAGCAGGAAATGGGTGTAATCTAATTGAACCTGTTGTCCTGCACCCTCTCTCACTTCCCTCTCGGCTTCCGCTGGTCGATCCACAAATCGCGGTCCGGCGGCACGGGTTTTCCGACTTGATCGACCGGATGGGTGAAAAGGTAGCGCCAGACGGCTTCGTGAAGGAATTTCCCGTCAGCCCCCTTGACCGCGGCCCCGCCCGGGATCGGGGCGTTGTGGGCGCGTTTGGCATCGCCCTTGACGTCTGCCGCGGTGATCAGGCGGCGGCTGTGGCCGTAGGGAAAAGCCGTTTGATCGACATCGACGATCGGCCCGAATTCCTGCAAGCCCAGCAACTGCCAGGAACGGCTGTAATGATCGGCCTCCCAGCCGTCATCGAGCACATGCGTGAAGCCGAAAAACCGGTTTCCCGGGGTGGCCGAGGGCAGTTTCTGCCAGACTTCATGCTGGTCGCGCGGGCCGGAAAACATCACCACCCGATCGACGCGCACATGCTTGGCCATCCGCGCCGCCGTCGTCGAGCCGTGGGATATTCCTGATAGAATGACCTTGTCCCATTGCAGGTCGCGGCCGTCGCGGGTCAGGAACTGCTTCCACTTGCCCTCGGGATTCTTGCGGTCCAGCCATTTCACAAACTGATAGGACCGCTCCATGATGCCGTCCGGTTTGGGAATCTCCACCGCCGGGCTGTGATCCTCGCCGGTCGCCGCTTCGAGCCGGATTTTTGAGAGAAACAAGTCATCCTCCGGCGGCGGCCCGGCGTAGAGTTTGCCGAACCAGCCGTTGGCGTAATGCACCTG
>JBIPND010000149.1:0-6843 GCA_044374015.1 Luteolibacter sp.
GTTGAATCGGGGTCCCAGCCTTCATCAAGTGATGGCGGAGGCGGTGGGGCCGCTTGTCGATTCACTCGCCGGCCGGAAAAAACGCCCGCTCGGTTTGTTTCTAACGATGGATATCCTGGCACCTTGTGTTTATGCCGAGTTGGCCCGCGTGGGGCTGACTGTGGGCAAGGACATCCATGTGGTGAGCTGCAACAACGAGCGGCCCTACTTGAATTCGCTCCATCCGCAACCCGCCGTGGTGGATGTCAGGGCTGCGGAAATCGGCCGCCGGGCGGTGTTTCAGTTGCTCCAACGCATGCGTTTTCCACAGGAAATCTGTGTATCGCTTTTGGTCGCCCCGGAGCTTGTGGAACCCTAACCGGGTGGGACTGGCGGTTGGCGTTGAGGGGGATTTGGTTCTTGTTTGATGAGTCAGCGCCGAACAAAACGCCGTAGTTCGTGTCAAGAATGGGGGGGCCAACATTGCCAACGCCTGCAGCCAGACCGCTTCGAGCGGATCCACCAGATGTGCGGCACACCCCGGCACGGCGTGTTCGGTGCCGAACGTGGTAAGCGTAGCTCACGAAAACAGCTCCGGTCCAGCGAACGAAACTGGATGGCCTCGAGAATATCGTTCGGCCGGATCTGCATCGGACCCGCCAGATCCGCCAAAGTGCGCGCGTCCTTGAGAATCCGGTCATGGGCGCGGGCGGAGACGTTCATTTCCTCCCTCGCATGCTCAAGGTAGCCGCCCGTAGTCACTGGTCGGGGGCGTTTTGGATATTTTGGGACTTGCCGGGCGGCAGGTAGTTTTCGCCGGTCACGACGCGTTTGCCGGTTTTGGCTTCGAGGTCCAGCCGGGCACCTCTGGCAATTTTGCCGCCGGTTTTGGCAGCGGTTTTGTTTTCCGCCATACCGGTGGCGTCGGTGGTCTCGGCAATCTGGCGGGTGGAGAGTTCAGCGAGCGCGGTGAAGATGAGCTCTGCTTCGCTCATGTGGTCGCGCAGGTTCTGGGTTTCAAGGCCTTAGAGTTTGATCGGCTCTGCTTTGGGACTGGGCACGCTTTGGACGAGCCGCAGCAGAGTCTCGGCGGTGGCGACGTCGGTGAGGTAGTTTTTGCCGTCGGCGGCGGGCAATTTCAGTCGGTGACAATTTGTCACCGACTGACTTCCTTCCTTGCGAAGCCGCTCCTTTAGCTTGTTCCAGTATTTTCTGGCTGTTTGAAAATCCGGTTGCTGGGTAAGAATCTGGATGATGTCCACGACGGAGAAGAACCAGGTTTCTGTATTCTCATCGTAGAGGCGACGGATTTCACGATCTTCGAAAATGGCGGGGACGACTTTCATGGGGGGGATTCAACTGAAGAGCTTCCGGTCCAGCGAGCGGAATTGGATGGCCTCCAAGATTTCGTTTGGGCGGATCTCCATCGAACCCGCTAGATCGGCGAGTGTGCGGGCGACCTTGAGAATCCTATCATGCGCCCGGGCGGAGAAATTCATCTCCTCCATCGCGTGTTCCAGATAGCCCGTGCTTTCGGCACTGAGTTGGCAGTGTTGTCGAACTTGGCGCGAGCCCATCGAGGAATTCGTGGAGTTGGATGATTTCTTGAAGCGCTCCAACTGGATGCCCCGCGCGGCGACCACCCGCTGGCGGATGGTCGCCGACGATTCGCCTGTATTGGTGTTGGAAGACAGCTCCCGAAAATCGACCAGCGGCACCTCGCAGTGGATGTCGATCCTAAACGGGAAACTGATGGTGTTTGCAATGAAAACACGACCGAAACCCGGGTCACCACCGGCGCGATGAGAGAACCGTCAAGCGCACCTGGCGCTACGGAGTAGTTTTTCGGTAAGGAGATGCGCAGCGGGTTGACCGGCTTTCTATAGAGTTGATAGTATTGGGCGAGTGTCGAAAACAGTGGATCCGCAGCGGACAGCCGGTCTTGTTATTGGAATAAACGTAGCGGTCCGTGAGGTCGGCAGGCAACGAGGCGCTTTCAAAAGCGCGGGTCAGATCCGCTTTGAGGCCCCCGTCGGCCACGTTTACCAGCAGGCTGTTGGAGTGTGTCGTGAGATCGTGAAAATAGGGTCCAAGTCCGTCGTTCTTGCCGATTTTTGAATTCCGCCTCCTGATCGAGGCTGATGACCTTGGGCGCAGTGAGGCTGTCGAGACGCAAGGCGGAGGGGGCTGCGGGAATGGCCTCCGCTTGCGGGCGACTGGGGGCCCGGAGTCGGGCTTGGCGCTCGTTGCTGGACAGCCCGCCGGGAACACCGTCTGGCAAGCGATCTACCAGACCGATCTCGACGAGGAATTTCCGGTCCTCTGCGCCGTGCTATGCTGGTCGGGAGCGGCACTCCGGCTCAAGGACCGCGACGATTGGATCGGCTGGGATCCGCTCACCCGGGGCAGCCGCCTGCCGCTGGTCACCCAGCTCAGGAGATTCGTCGTGCTGGAAAGCCGACGCGAACCCAACCTCGCCACCCGCTGCATGGGGCTCGGCTTGCGCAAGCTTGCCGGTCATTTCGAGGAAAAATACGGATACCGCCCCCTCCTCGCCGAAAGCTTCAGCGATCCGCAGCATCACGAAGGCACCCTTTACAAAGCCAGCAATTGGACGCCCCTGGGATTGAGCAAGGGCTTCAAACGCCACAAAAGCGAATTCTACACCGAGGCCGAAGAAGTCGCCTGACCGCCCACATCCGCCCGATGGGGCCCCAACACTGGGGGATGAATCTAGGACGCTTACAGTGGGGGGCGACTGAGCGCTTACTGTGGAAACGCGATGGGCGGTGACGAAAAAGCCGGACAGGTTTCCCTGTCCGGCTTTTTACGTTAGAAGTTCATGAATTATGCGCTCTTCAGTTTCCGGCGGAGTGCGGCCGAGCCGAAAAGCACGCCGCCCAAGAGGGCCAAGGTGGAGCCGCCATCCGGCACAGTGGTCGTACCCGCAGAGAACGAAAAGGAAGAAGGGGTGCCAGCACCTGGATCGTTCGAGGTGAAGTCGAACGTCCCGGCAGCGGAATTAACTCCATCTGTAACGGTTCCAAGTCCGTTCACGACCACGAATCCCAACCCAGTTGTTCCCGAAAAACCCTGCGAAGTGATCACCGAACTGGTGAGGTTGAACGTGAAACCTCCCACCGTCCATAACATCGGTTCGGCAGTCCCAAAAACCCATGGAGCTGCAAAGGTCGCATTGCTTCCTGCCAGTCCAGTGAATGAGCCGTCGCCAGCGGTGACCAGAGGACCCAGCGCTGACCCCGCAAAAAACTCCCATGCCGTCACCGTTGTGGCAGTTCCCGCCGATGCGGTATCCAGCTGCACCGTACCGGCGAAGTTGATGTTTCCGCTGATCACGGCGGCTTGTGATTCGGAAGCAAGGCCTAAGGCGAGCGCGCCCACGGTCATTACTGCCATGATTGGTTTGAACATGATTTTCATTTTGTTGATTCTGTTTGGTTTTGTTTCGATGGGGGAGTCGCTTCCCCGGGGGGGCCGATCTCGATAAACCAAGGAAGCAACGGCCGTGCCAAGAGCACCAGTGCCGACCCTCCCATTCCAATAAGATACTTAGAACTAATGTGTAAGAACTACGGGGAATTCCATACTTTAGTTTTCGACCCCGGATGGCTGCCGGAAAGTGTAAATCAATTCGACAGACAAGCCCCGAAAACGGTGATGGCTTGCTTATGAATGGGCAATTCCCTGAGAACCAATTATTGAGGTTACCTCCACGGGAGGTGTAAAGAAATTCTACAATGGCCTAATGATTTTATGATCAATGAATCATGCTTCCCCCCCAGTGAGAGCTATTGTGGGATTCAACCCGCCTGCTCTTTGGAGATCCCGAGTTTGTTCATCAACTCGTAGAAGGTCGGGCGGCTGACGCCGAGATCCTTGGCGGCGGCGGAAATGTTGCCGTCGTTGCGATCCAACGCTTGGTTGACGAGTTCGCGCTCCAAGGTTTCGCGGGCTTCCTTGAGGCCACCGGCTTGCGAGACATCGACTTTTGTCCCGGCATGGAAAGGAACTCCCGATTCGCTTCCGCTTGCGCTGCAGGTGAGTTCGAGGTCCTCACGGGTGATGCGGCGGCTGTCGGCCATGATCACGGCGCGTTGGACGCGGTTCTGAAGTTCACGGACATTGCCAGGCCATGGATAGCGCGCGATGGCTTTGAGCGCCTGGGGATCGAAGGAGAGGTTCTCGCGGCGGTTCTGCTTGCCGAAGCGTTTGAGGAAATCCTGGGCCAGCAGAATGATATCATCGCCCCGCTCGCGCAGCGGCGGAAGCTTGCAGACGACGACGGCGAGGCGGAAGTAGAGGTCCTCGCGGAAGCGACCTTCTTTGATCGCTTGACTAAGATCGACATGGGTAGCGGCGAGGACACGGCCATCGACTTCGATTTCCTGGCGGCCACCGACGCGCTGGATGCGTTTTTCCTGAAGAAAACGCAGCATTTTCACCTGCATGGGCGGCGGCAGATCGCCGATCTCATCGAGAAACAGCGTCCCGCCGGCGGCGGTTTCGATCAGGCCGATCTTTTGGCTGTTGGCTCCGGTGAAGGATCCCTTTTCGTAGCCGAACAACTCGCTTTCGATCAGGTTCTCCGGGATGGCGTTGCAGTTGATGGCGATGAACGGCTTGTTCTTGAAGGGGCTGCGGCGATGGATCGCGTTGGCGATCATTTCCTTGCCGGTGCCACTTTCACCGAGAATCAGGACGGGGGCGGTGGCTTTGGCGACTTTGCCGACGGTTTTGAACACTTCCTCCATTTTCTCGCTGCTGCCGAGGATCCCCTCGAACATGCCGGGGCGCTCTTCATCTTGGAGTAGGCGGTAATCCCGCTCCAGTTCGGAGACGAACACACAACGCTGGAGCAGCAGGCGGAGTTGTTCGACGTCGAGGGGTTTGCTGAGGAAATCATAAGCGCCGGCCCCGATTGCCCGCACCGCATTCTCGCGATCGCTTTGGCCGGAGATGATGATGACTTTGGCGCTGCGATCCAAGGTGAGCAGGGCGGAGAGGGTCGCCATGCCCTCGGTGGTTTCATTCGGGTTTGGCGGCAGGCCGAGATCGAGTAAAACCACTTGCGGGCGATCCTCGCGGAAGCGCTCGACCGCCTCTTTTCGATCGCCGGCCAAGGCCACCTGGTAATCGGCGGCGACCGCCCATTTCATCTGGGTGCGAATTTCCTCGTCGTCATCAATGATCAGGATTTTGGGTTTTATCATGGGGCTGCGGGTGTGATGGGAAACAGAATCGTGAAACGGGTGCCTTGATCGGGAGTGCTCTCGACGCCGATGCTGCCGTGATGGGCTTCGACGATCTTCTTACATTGAAACATACCAATCCCCAAGCCCTTGGTTTTGGTTGAGTGAAATGGGCGGAACAACTGGTTTTTGATGAAATCGGCGCTCATGCCGCTGCCTTCATCGGCCACAGTCAGCAGCAGCCGCCCATTTTCCGCACGAGTGCCGACGTGGATGTCTCCCTTGCCGACCATGGCTTCGCGGGCGTTGACCACCAGATTGGTCACCACGCTGTGGATGGCTTCCGGGTCGAGGCCGGCCTCGGGCACCACTTGCAGGTCGCGATGAATGACGCCGCCGTTGCTCATTTCCGTGTCGAGACCATCCAGGACTTGGGCGCACAGCAAATCGAGGCGGCAAGGCAGCCGGCGAAGTTGCAATTCCCGGCGCAGGCTGCTGAGTTTGAGGATCATCTGGTTGATCCGCTCGATGGTCTTGCCAACCGTTTTGACGGCGTCCACCCGGAATTCGGGGTCGTCGAAATGGATGGGAAGGTTTTGTAGGGTCAGGTTCAGGCTGTTGGCGGCATTTTTGAGGTCGTGAACAAAAAAGGTCGAGATCGTTTGAAAGGCTTCCAATTCTTTGGCTTGCAGCACTTTTTCGGTGAGAGATTGATTCAGAAAGGCGCCTGCCAACTGATCACCGATGCAGGAAAGGAGATCCATTTCCTCATGGCTGTAGGAGACGCCGTTCACGCGGTCGGCCAGTATCACCAAACCGACCAACTGCTCGGAAGCCACCAGCGGGATCGCCAGCCGATCGCCGCCATGGTCAAACTTGGTTGGGCAGCATTGGCGGAGGGTATCGGCCCAGGAATTCGTGGGCTGCTCGAGATTGAATGGTTTGCCGAGTGCGCGGATTTCAGAGATCGCCGAAGTTTGCAGATCCATTTGAGTCCGGGCCCGCTGTTTCTCCGTCGAGCTGAGGCAGTGCAATGCAGGTGGGTCCATCGACGCCCGAAACACACTCACGCCCAGGACATGGAAGTTTTCGGAAATCACCCCGGTGGCGTTGATGGCAAGGGTAGTCTCGTCAAGCACGCTGGAGGTACGCCGGGTGAATTCCGTCCAGATTTTCCGGAAATCGTGCTCCGCACGCTGGAAATGCCGACTGACAAAACGTTGCAGCCCGGTCCTGAAGCGGTCGGAAAGCAACAGAACCGTCAAGCCCACCAAGCCGAGCATGATCACCAGCGCCTGCGCCTGAAAACTGGCAAGACCGCCCAACATCGCCACCACTTGGGCGAACAGCCCGACGATCAGGAAATAGCCGCCGGCGAGAACGACGGTGAGCGAACCCTGCAGCACCGCGCGCGACGGGTAGAGGTCGATTTCACCAAACCCGGAACGAAAATGCCCGATCGCGATCAACGCACATCCGAGGATCACGCCCAAGGTCGCCAGCCGCGAAAGCGAGGGATCGTAAACGGAAAATAACAGATGCTGGCTGAGGATGTAGATTTTAACCCCGAAGATCATCGCGATGCCGAGAAACATGTATTTGATACGCCAACGGCTCATGCCGACCGAGGCTTGGAAGGTTTTCTCGAGGTTGA
>JBIPND010000006.1:0-18408 GCA_044374015.1 Luteolibacter sp.
TCTGTAGTGCGACCCGTCTTGAGTTGCAAGCCGAAACTCGGACCGCCGGCCCCGCCCGGGATTCAGCCCATCTCGCTCCTGAAATGCCTGCGCACCTCGAAGGTGGCGTGTGTCTCCAAAATTTCGGTCAGTTTGAACTCCTCCTCAAACTCCGGAAACCAAGTATCGCCCGGGTGAGCCCCGACGACATGGCTGACCAGCAAATCATCCAATCGCCCCATGAACGCCGCGTAAATTTCTGCGCCGCCGATGATGAAGACGCGGCCGTCCAATCCGGGCAGCTTTTCCAGATCCTCCACACCGTAAATCACTTCCACGCCCGGGGCCGACCAGCCTTGGTCGCGGGTGAGCACGATGTTGCGGCGTTTGGGCAAGGGTCGGCCGATCGATTCGTAGGTTTTGCGTCCCATCACGATCGGGTGGCCGGAGGTCGTTTTTTTGAAAAACGCGAGGTCCTCCGGCAAATGCCACGGCAGTGTGCCATCGCGGCCGATCACCCGCTCTTCGGTCATGGCGACAACCGCCGTTAGGTGCAGACTCATGCGTTCAAATTGCGACCGGAGCCTTGATGTGCGGGTGCGCCTCGTAGTTTTCCAGACGGATGTCATCGAAAGTGAAGGCATCCAGGTCCTTCACCTCCGGATTCAGCCACAGCTTCGGCAATGGCAGCGGCTCCCGCTCCATTTGCAGCTTCGTTTGCTCAAGGTGGTTCGAATACAAGTGCAGGTCGCCGAAAGTGTGGACGAAATCCCGGGCTTCGTAGTCGCAAACATGCGCCACCATCTCCGTCAGCAGGGCGTAGGAAGCGATGTTGAATGGCACGCCGAGGAACAAATCCGCGCTGCGCTGGTAAAGTTGGCAGGAAAGCCCGGGGCGGCCGCCGGGCAGCGGCTCGTGCACGTAAAATTGAAACAACAGGTGACATGGCGGCAGCGCCATTTGGTGGATCTGCCCGACGTTCCATGAGGAAACGATGTGGCGCCGCGAATGCGGATTGCCTTTCAGCCCGTCGATCAGCAGCCGAATTTGATCCACCGTCCGCCCCTCTGGCGTCGGCCAGGCCCGCCATTGTTTGCCGTAAATGGGACCGAGCTCGCCCTCGGCGTCTTCCCACTCGTCCCAGATGGTGACGCCGTTTTCCTTCAAATAGCGGGTGTTCGTCTCGCCGCGCAGAAACCACAGCAGCTCATGAATGATCGAGCGCAGGTGCAGCTTTTTGGTCGTCACGCAGGGGAAACCCTCGCGCAAATCGTAACGCGCCTGTCGCCCGAATACCGACCGCGTCCCAGTCCCAGTCCGGTCGGAGCGTTCTTCGCCGTTCTCCAACACATCACGCATCAAGTCGAGATAAGCCTTCACGCCCCCGATCAAGCCATGGCCGCGCCCCATCGGGCAAGCCACAAGAACAGAAACCGTCCCGCCCTCGTTTTTTCGCCTCCTTTCTTGACGCCTCATTTTCAGACGCGCAGTGTCATAGAACTTCAGAAGGAGGCAAATTATGGAAATACACGGAACTGTTTACGACATCCTGCACAACAAGAGCGGCGCGATTTGGACCACCTGCCCGGGCGATTCGGTCTATCAAGCGATTCACCTGATGGGTGAAAAAAACATCGGCGCGCTCGTCGCCATCGAAAACGGCCAGGTGATCGGCGTTCTATCAGAGCGTGATTACAGCCGCAAAGTGGTCCTCCAAGGCCGCACTTCCCGCGACACCCTGGTCGGCGAAATCCTCTCCCGCCCGGCCATCACCGTGCAGAGTCGCGATTGCATTGAAAGGTGCATGCAGTTGATGACCGCCCACCGCATCCGGCATTTGCCAGTCGTCGATGACGGGACGCTCGTCGGGTTGGTCAGCATTGGCGATTTGGTCAGTTGGGTGATGCAGTTCCAACGTCACACCATCCAACAGCTGCAATGTTACATTTCCGGTGACTACCCCGGGTGAGGTTTCCGGCTACTTCTTGAGTGGCTCCTTGAACCACGCCAGGGCCTTTTCGTATTCCTCGCGGTTGAGGCCGTGGGCTCCTTCGTAAAGTTCCAATCGGACATCGCCGTAGCTACCGGACTTGAGGCTGGTTAGGAGCGTCTCAGCATGCGCCACGGTGGAAATCGTGTCTTTTTTGCCATTGCTGATGAACACCTTGATCTTGCGCAAGTCGGCGCTGCGGCAGCGGGTTTCCTCGCGGGCGTCGGCGGTCATGTCCTGGTTGCAGCCGCCGAGAAACATCCCGATCACCTTCAAGTCCGAGGCCAGCAATTCGCCTGCGCGGTAGAAGGTTGCTTTTGCGCCGCCGGAAAATCCACAGCACGCAAAACTCCAGGATTTGAATCCCGGCCACGCCTTGGTCAGCACCTCCACGGCATTTTGGTGCACCGCGAGATCGCCGCCGTCGCTGCGTTGGTTGTCCTCCATCCGCGGGTTGCCCAAGTCGGTGTCCGCAGCGATGACCACCCATCCCGCCTCGCTGGCGGTTTTGGCGTAAGCGCCCATGGCTCCGGCGTTGCCGCGGGTGCGTTCTCCCTCGTTGTTGATCGCGGCGCTCACCCACATCACCTGCTGCGGTTTTGCGGGGTCAAATCCGGCGGGCAGCGCCACCGCCAGCTTGAGGAGGGCGGGCTTTTTGTCCGCTTTGGAAAAACTTTTGAGCGCCGCGGGAGACAGCGGTTCTTCGACCAATGTCACCGCGCCATTGGGTTTCAACGGGGTCCCGCAGAGCGCGAGTTCACCGAGGGGCGGGGATGGTGATTCAGCGTGATCCTTTTTCCACTGCGCCACATACTCCAGGTCCGCCGGACTCAAGCGCGCCAAGGCCAGCGGCACTTCCTTGTCCTTGAATTTCAGCAAAACCTTCTCCGCATCCGCGCTCAGGATTTCCGCCTCGATCTTGCGCCCGGTGGTGTCGGTCCAGACTCTCGCAATCGCGGAGGAAGCCATTCCCCATCCCACCAAAATCCAGAAAAAACGTTTGGAGTTCATGGGGAAATGTTGGCGGTTTATTTGCTGACGTTGAAACGGAATTCGATCACGTCGCCATCCTTGACGATGTATTCCTTGCCTTCGATGCGGAGTTTGCCGACTTCTTTGGCGGCGTGCTTCGACCCGAGCGTGACCAGATCATCGTAGTGCACCACCTCGGCGGCGATGAAACCGCGCTCGAAATCCGAGTGAATCACTCCGGCGGCGGCGGGGGCCTTGTCGCCGGCGATGATCGTCCAGGCGCGGGTTTCCTGAACCCCGGTGGTGAGATAGGTGCGAAGGCCGAGAAGATGATAGACGCCGCGGATCAACGCCGAAACCCCGGAATCGGTCACGCCCATCTCAGCCAAGAACTCGTTCGCCTCCTCGACCGGCATGTCGCTCAGCTCTTCCTCGATGCGGGCGGAAATCACCACCGCTTCCGAGCCGGTGTGTTCGGCGGCGAATTTGCGGACGCGCGCGACTTGCGGATGCGAGTCCGGATTGTCGATCGCTCCGGCCAGTTCGTCTTCCGCGACGTTGCAGGCGTAGATGGTTTTTTTCGAGGAAAGCAGGAAAAACTCTTTCACGATCGCCTTGTCATCCTCGCTGAAATCGATGGTCAGCGCCGGCTTCCCCTGGTCGAGATGCGGCATGATGATGTCGATCAGCTCGACTTCCTTCTTCGACTCCTTGTCGCCGCTTTTGGCTTTTTTCTCGCGCGAGTGGCGGCGCTTTTCGAGCGAGGCCATGTCGGCGAGGATCAGCTCGGAGTTGATGATTTCAATGTCGCGGATCGGATCGACGGTGCCGAGCTCGTGGATGATGTCGTCGTTTTCAAAACAGCGCACCACTTGGACGATCGCGTCGGTTTCGCGGATGTTGGCGAGGAATTGGTTGCCGAGGCCCGCGCCTTCGGAAGCGCCTTTGACCAGTCCGGCGATATCGACGAATTCGATCGCCGTCGGCACCAGCTTGTGGGAGCCGGAAATCTTCGAAAGCACGGCCAAACGCGGGTCCGGCACGCTGACGATTCCGACGTTCGGATCGATGGTGCAGAATGGATAGTTGGCCGCCTCCGCCTTGCGGGTGCGGGTGACAGCGTTGAAGAGTGTCGATTTCCCGACGTTGGGTAGTCCTACGATTCCGGCCTTGAGCATTGCGGCCGGAGGGTGGGGGAGAGCGAGGCGGCAGGACGAGAAAAAACTTCCGCCGCGGGGAAATGCCCGTCCCGTTGAGGATCATTCCAGCGCTTTCTCGATCTCCGCAGCCGAAAAAGATGCGGGGTTGTTGAAACAATTGCCGCCAACCCGATTTCGAGATGGCGCTCCGGATCTGCCGGAATGATTGGTTTCATGGGGATATCAGTCCTTTATTTAATAGCCGCGCAGGCCTCAGCGAAGGTGGCGAAATATCCTGCAACTTGTGCGGTTGCTGAGGTGGACGCTGCAATATTTTCAGGAAAGTGCGTCGACGATTTCGGCGAGCATCTGCAGGCCCTTGGGCTGGATGATGCCCATCCCGCTGCCGGGAAGGAACCAGACACCGAGGCCGGCATCGCGGCAATAAATGACCTCCGCGCCCTCAGGGGATTCCGCGCGGTAGAATTTGCCGTCACTGTGCTTTCTCAGGAATTCCTGGAATTTCTCGCACCAGGGATCGGTGACCACCGGGAAACGTTTCTCGCCGAGGTCCTTGAGTTCCTGCAGCGTCGCGGGGCGGATGGTTTTGCGGATCGCCGCGCGGCGGTTCTCCATGGTGTTGTCTGGCCAGTCGTCGTAGTTCATAAGGGGGGAGTCGGTGGGGGGCGGTGCGCTGCGCGTTTTATTCCAGCAACCAGGCGCGCGCCTGTTCGGTTTCTTCGGCATTGAACAACCTCACCGGCGTGGGACGCAGCCCGGCACCGGTGAAGGCTTTCAATTCATCCTCCTTGGTCCCCCCGCCGACAATCGCGATCTTGGCGATCTTCGCACCGTGGGTGAACATGGAGTTCGCAAAGTTGGGTGACGGGGTCGAATTCGAGGCTGGCGGACATGAGGTTAGGAGCTGGTTTGGGAAATGAGGATCACACGGACGATCACGGACGGGTTTTCACCGGGATCGGCGTGGCGGGCGGCACCTCGCGCTTGATCTCGGGGGCTTGCGGCGGCGCACCGGTGGCCGGTGGCTCCGGCATGCGCACGAGCAACCATTCCTGCACGCGGTCTTTGCCGAAGTGCACGGCCACGGTGCTGACATCCAATGTTAGATTGGCGAGGCTGGAGGCGAACACGGTCTCGGTGTTGTCGCCGATGCGCCACGCCAAGTTCTGGGTTTGCTTGTCCACCTGGCCGGCCACGGGTTTCCGGTCGCCCGTTAGGACGCTTTCATAACCGCCGCTGATTTTCCCGTCACGACTGACGGAAAGCTGGAAAAACATGACGGGATCGCCCTTTTTCTCCTGCGCGAGTGCGAACACACCGAGCGGCATCCACTCGGCTTCCTTGCCTTCTTGCGGCGGCAGCGGTGGCGGCGGTTGCTCGATACGGCTGGCAAGCTCCCTCACCGGTTCGTTGTATTGTTCCGCCGGCACCGGCTGGTTGTCCACATAGACGGTTTCTTTCTCCTGCACCACGGTGCTGCCGTAATCGATATAGACCGGTGGCGGCGGCGAGGAGACATAGACAAAACTGGTGAGCGCGGCCCACGTGACCGGTCGCCACCACCACCAGGGATTTACGGGATAGTGGCCGATATAACCATAGCCGGGGCCCCAACCGCAGGCACCCCACCAACGATCGTCAAAACAATCGTCATAGAAATCGCGGGCGTTGTCCCAAATTTCATCGGCGCGGTCGAAGCGGTAGTCCCACAGGTCCTCGCGGTGGTCCTGCCAGTCCTCGCGGCTTTGATCACGCCAGTTCTGGCGGTCGTCGCGGTTGGCTTGCAGGTTGTCCCAGCGGCTCTCGCGGTTTTGTTGGAAATCATCATGGCGGTCGCCGCGGTTTTCCTGCCGCTGGTTCCATGACTCGTTGCGGTTGTCGACGCGTTGGTTCCAGTTGTCGTTGCGGTTTTGCGAACGCTCGCTCCAGTTGCTGCGGTCTTGCGGGCGCTGCGCAGGCCGATTGCCAGCTCCGGGCCGCTCGCCAAGACCCGGCCGGTCTGCGGGCCGCGTCGATGGTCGGTTGGCACCTCCGGCCAGTGCCCCCCCGGCCGCCCCGCCGCTGATGCCGAGGAAATTGCCAACATCACTGCCGCCGGGACGCGTGGAGGGCCGTTGCGACGGGCGTTTCGCCGAGCCCGAGCCGGCACCGGGACGAATGCCGGAGGGCAGCTGCGAAGCGCTGTTGCCCAACGACGGCCGGTCACCTCCGCTCGGGCGTGTGGATGGCGATGATGGCACCCGGCCGGGACTCGGACGGGAGGCACCGGTGGAAGGGCGTGGCGCGGGCCGCGACACTGCGCCGGTCGATGGCCGCGTGTAAGCCGAACCACTGGAAGGGCGGGACGAACTGCCACCCGAAGGCCTCGAAGAGGACCCGCTGGCGGGACGGGAACTGGATGAGCGGGAACCGGAATAGCCGCTGCGTGAGGAGCCACCGCCGGAGCGCGAAAAACTTCCGCCGCCGCCACCGCCGCCACCGCCGCCACCTCCCCGTGCGCCGCCGCCGCCGCCACGTCCGCCGCCGCGGGCCTCGGCCATGGGAGTGCTTTGGATCAACAGGGCGATGATCGCCACGATCATCGCGCCAAATGCAGATGGGGAGTGCATGGGTTTATTCTCCTTTCACACGTTGGATCTCAATGCGGCTGATGGCCGGCTGCGGGTCGCCGTCAAGGGTGCGGTTGGCGGATTCCCAGAAAAACTTGTCGTCGCGGGTTTGGGTGATCGTTTGATCGGCGCTGGTGCGGCTACCATCCGGGGCGTAGCCGGTTTCGCGCGCCAACCAACGCTGGCCTTCGCGCGTCCAGAGGCCGCCGGAGTGGCCACCCGCGTCGTCAAAAGTCCAGGAGCGGATGGATTCCGCCACCGGATCCCAGCCGATGATTTGCCAGCCTTCGAGCACCGGCTCACCGCCGCGTTTCACGGTGACGCTGCGGGTGATGAAATTTCCGCCGCGCGCCCATTGGTAGTGGCTGTGGACAGTCACGCCGGCGTCCTCGTCGGCTTCCTCCCAATGGCCGATCAGCCATGAAAGCTCCGCGAGGCGTTCCATCGGGGTGACTTCCGGCAGCGGAGTCTCGATGAGCTGGCTGATCTTCCACTGGTCGTCCTTTTTCACATGGACGGCGGTATACCGTGCTCCGACTTGATCGCCGGATTTGGAAACCACGGTGGTGGAGCCTTTTTCAACCAGCACGTCTGGCGAGAGCGGTTTGACGGAGTCCACTTGAATCAAGATCTTGGAGCCCTTGTTGGTGTTGAAGGCATCGCGCAAGCAGGCTTGGATGGCGGCGTTTCCATTGAAGGTCCGACCGTCGTCCGATGTGTATTCGGCGTCCTCGGTGAAGTGCGCGGCGAGCGCCTCGACATCGGCCCTCGCATAGGCCTCCTCATAGGCGCGGTCGCCGGCGAGGATGGCCGTCATTTCGGGCGTCATTTCCGGGGCTTTGGCCGCAGCTTCTTCGCCGATGCATGAACCCATCATGCCGATGGCGAACGATAAATATATGAAAGTCGTTTTCATGGCTTTAAAGATTTCGCTGGAATCGATTCAATCACAATCAAACCGCAAGATGGCAACTCGTCCATAAGACCAAAGTCCCACGCTTTGTGGAGCCCCTTTGACGGTTCCTGGCTTGTCACCACTCTCTCCATCGTTTCACATGGTTTACATGACTCATATCCCGACCCATGACGACGTGGAAAAATATCAGTCCGACGGTGGATCGTCCTACTGGGATGGCTACTACGACCAATTCGTCCGCGGCCGCGCCTATCTGGAAGGGCTCAAGGAAAGCCTGGTCGCCCGCAAGCAGTGGCTGGAACAGACCGCCTCGGAGAAATCCGGCACTCCCTGATCCCCGCCGCGCGCCGCCGGACCGGGGCCACGGTCCTGTGATTTCCCATCTGGCGGCTTGACCGAACCCTCGTTAGGCGGGTAGCACTACCCGTGTTTTCCCTCCCCGAAAAAGTGCGATGATCTTTGATTTGCCCGCTCCGGCTGTTGCTCTGGCACCCCTTGATCCGGATGCCCTGGTGTGCGTGGTCGATGATGACGAACCCGTGCGGCATTGCTTGGAACGCTTGCTGCGCTCCGCAAGGCTCGGCGTGGAAACCTTCGCCTCCGCCGCCAGCTATCTCGCACGCAGGCCGCATCCTGGCCCAGTTTGCCTGATCCTCGATGTGAACATGCCCGGCCTCGATGGCTTCGACCTCCAAAAGGCCCTCGCCGGGCGCTGCGAGCAAATCGTTTTTCTAACCGGCCATGGCGATGTGCCGATGTGCGCCAGCGCGATGAAATCCGGAGCCGTGGATTTCCTCACCAAGCCCGTGGACGATGAGATCCTGCTCTCCGCCGTCTCCCGGGCGATTGCACGGGGGCGTGAACTCGGCAGAACCAACGGCGAGCAAGCCGCCGCCCGCACCTTGATCGAATCACTCACCCCCCGGGAATTTGCCGTGATGCGGCAGGTGATCCTCGGAATGCTCAACAAACAAATCGCCGCCGAACTCGGAATCGCCGAAAAAACCGTCAAGATCCACCGCGGCCGGATGATGAAAAAAACCCGCTGCATCTCGGTGCCCGACCTCATGCGGCTGGTCGAAAAGGCTGGCGGGCCGCTGAATGTCATCCCGAACTAACAAGTATCATGGGCCATCCGAAGGAAAAAACCGCAACGCGCGGATTGCGGCATCAACGCAGGATGGAGCATGACCTGGCATCCGCGCTGCGCGTCCAGCGTCTGCTGGCGGAAATTTCCTCGCGGTTCGTCACCCGTCTCGCCGGGGAAATCGATGAAACCATCGAGGAAATCCAGCAGCTCATCTGCGGGACGTTGCAGCTGGACCGCTCCACCCTGTGGTTGTTCTCGGAAGACGGCTCGGAATTGGCGCTGGCCCATTTCTGGCAGCAACCCGGGAGCGTTCCGCTGCGCCGGAATTACGTCACCAACGGCCGGCTGCCGTGGGCGGAAGAGCGGGTCACGCGTGGCGAAACCTTTCATTTTTCCAGCCTCGGAGATCTGCCGCCGGAGGCCGCGATCGACGTCGAAACGCTGCGAACCTATGGCACCAAGTCCAATGCCACCTTCCCCCTCGTTGCCGATGGCAAGGTCTTCGGCGCCCTGGCATTTGCCATGATCACGGTGGAGCGCCACTGGAGTGACGACGAACTCACCAGCCTGAAACTCACCTCCCAAATCTTCAGCCATGTGATCAGCCGGCGCCGCGCGGAATTGCGGGCCGAGCAACTGCGTGAGGAAATCCAGCGCTCCTCGCGCGCCGCCGTGCTCGGCGAAATCGCCGCCGCGCTCGCGCACGAAATCAACCAGCCGCTCACCGCCATTCTCGGCAATGCCCAAGCCGCACGCCGCTTCATCGCCCAGGGAAACGCCGATCCCATGGAAATTCTCGCGATCCTCGATGATATCATCCGCGACGACAAGCGCGCCGGCGAAGTGATCCGCAACCTGCGCGCGATGCTCTCCGGCAGCCCGATGCACCGCGAACCCTCATGCCTCAACGAGCTCGTCACCGAAGTGTGCGCGTTTCTCGCCAGCGATCTTGCCAGCGAGGGCATCGAATTGCAGCTTGATCTCTCCCCGTCATTGCCGTGCATCAGTCTGGCCCCCTTGGAAGTCCGGCAAGTGATCATCAATCTCATCGGCAATGCCAGCCTGGCCATGAGCGAAACGCCAGCCGCGGAACGCCGGATTCTCATCCTGACCCGCGCCAGCGGAAACTTCGTCCAGCTGCACGCCCGCGATCACGGCCATGGCATCGCACTGGAACACCTTGACCGGATTTTCGAGCCCTTTCACACCACCCGACCTAACGGACTCGGCATGGGGCTCTCCATCTGCCGCCGGGTCGCGGAAGCCCATGGCGGCACCCTCAGGGCCGCCAACCACGAATCCGGCGCGGTCTTCACCCTGACGCTGCCGCTCGTGTTTCCTGCCGGCAAGCCCTCCGCCTGAACCCTGGGGCAGTCGCAGTGGATGGGACCATGGTCTGATGGATGTTGCCATCCTTTGGCTTGCTGCGGCCGCGGTCCCTCATGCATGGTCGAGTTGGTTAATATCAAACGGCAACCATCCCCCACACCATGATCAAAAGTAAACTATTAAAACAGTTTCTGGTAGAACCCGGCACCGAGGTAAACCTCAAGGACTATCTCACCGACTGGACCGAGACCGCTGAAGCGAAGGAACTGGGCAAGGATTTCATCAAGGAGCGCGCCGCGGAAATTCTCGCGGAAAGTCGCAAGCATCTCGCCGAGGCTCAGGAATTGCTTTACGCCTCGGACACCCATTCGGTGCTCATCCTCCTCCAGGCGATGGACGCCGCCGGCAAGGACGGCACCATCCGCCACGTCATGGCCGGCGTGAATCCGCAGGGCTGCCAGGTCTTCAGCTTCAAGAAACCTTCCGCCGAAGAACTCGACCACAATTTCCTCTGGAGATACATGAAGGCGCTGCCGGAGCGCGGCCGCATCGGCATCTTCAACCGTTCCTATTACGAGGATGTGCTGGTCGTCAAAGTGCATCCGGAGTGGTTGGGACCCGGCCAACCCGCCAACCCCGACAAACGCTTCTGGGAGAAACGCTACGAGGACATCGACAACTTCGAAAAACACCTGTCGCGCAACGGCACGCTGGTTCTCAAGTTTTTCCTCCATGTTTCCAAGGACGAGCAAAAACGCCGCTTCCTCGAGCGACTGACCAATCCGGACAAGCACTGGAAATTCTCCGAGGCCGACATCGAGGAGCGCGGTCACTGGAAATCCTATCAAAAAGCCTTCGAGGAAGCGCTCACCGCCACCAGCACCAAACGCGCGCCGTGGCATATCATTCCTGCCGACCGCAAATATGTCGCCCGCGCCGTCGTCGCCGACATCATCGTCACCGCGATCCAGGACCTCGGCTTGAAATATCCGGAAGTCTCCCAGGAAAAACTCGCCAGACTCGCCGAGGCCCGGGCGAAACTCGAGGGGAATACCTCTGACGGGGAATGATTCTCGTCGCACGATGCCCCCCATCTCATAGGTGTTCCTGAAGGACAAGGTTTCAGTGCAGCATGCTTGCGGTTGTGGAAAAATCCACCCCGGTTCGAATGAACTCCAACCCTTCATCACCGTACACGGATCCTTCCACCGATCTGTTTGCCGATCTGCGGAACTTCTCGCTCGTGCTCGGCGGACCGCTCTATCAGCTTTTCCGCAAGACGCGTCTGGATGACGACGTGGTGTGCCACCTCACCCGGCGGATTCTTGTCATCTGCGGCTTCGTCTGGCTGCCGCTCGCCGTGCTCTGTGCGATCAAGGGCACGCTGCTCGGAGGCGTCGAAATCCCATTCCTGCGGGATGTCGAGACCCACGCGCGGTTACTTGTCGCCATTCCGCTGATGCTTGTCGCCGAGCTGGTCGTCCACCAGCGGATGCGCGGGATCGTCGCCCAGTTTGTCGAGCGGAAGCTCATCACGGAGGACCACATGGAACGGTTCCGCAAGGCTATCACCCATGCCATGGCATGGCGCAACTCGGTTCCCGCGGAGCTTGCCATCATCGCGATCGTGCTTCCGCTGGGTTATTACATACGCACCCGGGTGTTCGGTCTGGAAACATCCACTTGGTATGCGACGGCCGGTGAGGGCGGGCCGGGGCTCACGCTTCCGGGTCTCTGGTTTTCATGGGTGAGCAATCCGTTGCTGCATTTCCTGATGCTGCGCTGGATATACCGCATCGTCATCTGGGCGCGGTTTCTGTGGCAGGTGTCGCGCATCAAGCTAGATCTGATCCCGACTCACACCGACCGCAATGCCGGCCTCGGATTTCTCGGCGGTAGCGCCTTTGCCTTCTCCCCGTTGTTAGCCGCGTTCAGCGCGATGAGCGCCGGTCTCGTCGCCAGCCGAATTTTCAATGAGGGGGCCTCCCTCAGCGACTTCAAACGCGAGATTGTGGCGCTGGTCGCCTGCGGCCTGCTGCTGGTGCTCGGACCCTTGACGGTTTTCGTGCCGCAAATCACGGCGGCGAAACGTCTGGGCCTGAGAAAGTATGGGATTTTTGGGGCCGACCTTGCTCGCGAATTCGATCGTCGCTGGTTGCGCAGCCCCGACCACGACAACATGCCGCTGCTCGGACCTGGTGATATCTCATCACTCGCCGACTTCGACACCGCACATTCGGTCATCAAGCAGATCAAGGCGGTTCCATTCAATCGTGACATGTTTCTCCAGCTGGTGTTGGCGACGCTCGCGCCATTCGCGCCGCTGGTGCTCACCATGATTCCTATCGATCAGTTGCTGGACCGTATGATCCAATCGGTATTTTGAACCCGAGTTGTTGTCAATATCCCCGAGTTACGGCCTTTGGCCTATCTGTCAGCCCTGGATGACCACCTGGCAGTGGCATTGATAATAATAAAGCGGCGGGGAGGACGTGATATTACAACGCCAACGGGTCCCCGGTCCCGGCACATGAAAAATGGCTCCTATCACAGACACCATCCCCGCTCGTAGAGCGCTACAACGTTTGTCCGCGCTATACCCCTCCCTTTGGGCCTATTGACAGAGGCAGGACCCAACACAGACACTCAGGCCGCCCAATCATCGAACGCCCATGAAGTGTCCCTTGCCGCGCCGCTCATTCCTTATCGCATTGTTCCAGCCCGAATTCACATGAAAAACCCATCCTCATCCCGCATCCATGCCGCCTGCGCCCTCCTCGGAGCTGCATCAGGTCTCGCCTCCGCTGCCGCACCCGACGGCCGCCTGTTCGAACCCGACCGCGCGTGGCTCGAGCGCTACGATCCCACTCTCATCTCCAGCCGCTATTTCGGCGAGTTCATTTACGAACGCTATGATGCCGACTCGGAGCTGTTCAAAATCGAGAACACCACCCGCTGGGGCATTCCACTGCGCGGTGGCCATGCTCTCGGGTTCCAGTTCATGCTGCCGCTCAAATGGCGCGAAACCGCCACCGACGACACCTTCGGTCTTGGCGATCTGGAGTTGCGCTCGGGCGTCGTCGGCCGCCTGTCGCCGACCTTGCGCTACGGCCTCGCCGTCAATGCGGTGCTCGAAACCGCCACCGACTCCTTACTCAGTGACAACGCGTTCATCCTTCGTCCGATCGCGGCGATTCGCTGGGACTACAACGCCGCCATCACGCTGGGCATCAACGTTGAATACAACGTCACTCCTCTCGACGAAGGTGACCGCGACGTCAGCGCGCTGGAACTGAAGTTTCCAGTCGCCTTCAAGATCAACGAGGCTTGGTCCGGCTTCGTCAGCTACAATCCCCGTTGGGACCTGCTCGCCGAGAGCGACCGCCACCGCCTGGAACTGGGTGCCACCTATGTCTGGGGTCCGGAAAATCAATACGCCTGGTCCCTCGGCACCGAGGTTCCGCTAAGCTCCGAGTCCTTCGAGTTCAAACTGGCCACGGGTCTGGCATGGTATTTCTAAAGATCTGCGGAAAAATTGATAGAAATGATGAACCGCAGTCTCACATCCCGTCTCGCGGCAGTCGTTCCGGCGCTCGGCTGGCTGCGGACTTATCAGCCTAACTGGCTGCGCGCGGATCTCGTCGCCGGGGTCACGCTGGCCGCCTATCTGATTCCCGCCGGCATCGGCGATGCGTCGCTGGCCGGCCTGCCGCCGTCCGCCGGGTTATATGCCTGCTTGTTTTCCGGGCTGGTGTTTTGGCTGTTCACCAGTTCCAAGCAGACCAGCGTCACGGTCACCTCCGCGATCTCGCTGCTGGTCGGCGCCACGCTCGCCCCGCTTTCCGAGGGTGACCCCGCACGCCACGCCTCGCTGGCCGCGGCCACCGCGGTGATGGTCGCCGCGCTCGCCTTGATCGCCCGCTTTTGCCGCGCCGGCGTGATCGTGAATTTCATCTCGGAGTCGGTGCTTACTGGCTTCATCTGGCAGCCCATCACTGCCCGCGTGGAACCGGTTCCACGCGCGCCAGCTCGGGGATCGAAAAACCCTCGCGGTAATCCCCCTTGATCAGCGCGTTGGCGTGGTCGGCGAGCGGGCCGGTGAAGCGCTCGGATTTCGGGTCGAATTCCAAGCTCGGCCCAAGCGTCATCTTTCTGTTGGTGAAATCGGTTTCGTGGACCAGCGCATGTTTTAACAGCCGCCCGAAGACTTCCCCGCGCAGCCCTTCGGTGTTGCATTGCTCCTGGAGCTGCTCGTTAGAAATGGCGCTGCCGAGCCGTTGGGAAATGTTTCCCATGTGGCACAACGCGCTGGAAAGGTGGCCTTGCAGCGGGCCGGCGTTGAGCTCGGAAGCACGGCGGCTGCGCAAGGCGTTGATGAAGTTCACATGATGCTCCGTGCTCAGCCCGCCGCTGTAGGCTTTCACGCGTTTGCCCTCGTTGTCGAAAAACACGCCGCCATTGGTCCCGACAAAATAGCCGCCCTCGAACTCGATCACTGCTGAAACCCGCCCGCCGCGGTAGTCGCTCATGCGACTGCTGTCCGCCGCATCCGGCAGTCCGCGAACCTCGAAAACCAGCGGCGCGTCCGGGTAGTCGAACAGCACCGTTTGTGTGTTAGGCGTTTCACCGTCGTCATCATAGCCGAAGCGTCCGCCCAGCGAGACCACCCGCGGGGCCAACGCCTCCACGCCGAGAATCCAGGCGCAGAGATCCATCTGGTGGGGTCCCTGGTTGCCGAGGTCGCCATTGCCGTAGGCCCATTGCCAGTGCCAGTCGTAGTGGAATCTTTTGCGCATGACCGGCGCCGGTTCCCGCGGGCCCGACCAGAGATGGTAATCCACCTGCGGCGGCGGCGCTTGCGGTCCGCTCGCTTTGCCAATGCTGCCGCGCTCTTTATAACAAAATCCACGGGCCAGCTTCACCGGGCCATAGATCCCGGCGCGCACATCGGCGACAAACTCGCGGGTCCCGGGTGCCGACCGCGATTGGGTGCCGGTCGCCACGATGCGTCCGCTGCGTTCGGCTGCCGCCATGATTTGGCGGCCTTCCCACAAGTTGTGCGATATCGGCTTCTCCAAATAAACATCCTTGCCCGCATCGCAGGCCCACACCGCGCCCAGCGCATGCCAGTGGTTCGGCGTCGCCAGGCACACCGCATCGACATCCTTGCGGTCCAGCACCTCCCGGTAATCCACGTGTTGGCCTACCTTGCCTTTGAAATATTTCTCCGCCGTGCGCTTGAGCACGTTTTGATCCACGTCGCACAGCGCCACGATCCGCACGCCCGGCAGCTTCCCGAACATCTCGATGTGGTGGCTCCCCTTGCCATTCAATCCGACCACGGCGAGCCGGATCTCCTCGTTCACTCCGGCGACCCCGATGCTCGGAAATCCCCACGCCGCCCCCGCCGCGAGCGTGCGCCCGAGAAACGCCCGCCTCCCCAGGCCATTCGAACCGCTGCCTTCTCTAACTATAATTCGCTTCTCGTTCATGGTGTTAACCCGAGCGGATACGCCCGTCCACCGGCCCGTCTGTCACGGGGCGAAGGGCGCTGACGGAGCGGGGTGGGGGATTGGATTTGATATCCTCGATGGCGGCCTGCCGGGCATGGGTTGGGCCCCCGGGAAAAAGCGTGGCGTGGTGCAAGGATCACGCGTCGACGACAAGCTCGTGCTCACGAATGAAGCGAAAACCATCACCGCCACGCTCCAACAAGGACGCTTGGTGTTGAATGTCGAAGACGGAACCACCTCCGAACTCGCCCGGACCGAACGCCGCAGCCCAACGCTGGGTGCCAAGCCGCCGGAAGGCTCGGTGGTGCTGTTCGACGGCACCTCCACCAACGAATGGGAAAATGCCAAAATGGAAAACGGTCACCTGCTCGCCACCGGCTGCGCCAGCAAGCGCCATTTCGGCGACTACTCGCTGCACTTGGAATTCCGCACCCCCTACAAACCCACGGCACGCGGCCAGCAGCGCGGCAACAGCGGCATCTATCACAGCGGTCGCTGGGAAACCCAGATCCTCGATTCGTTCGGCCTCGACGGGAAGTACAACGAATGCGGCGGCATCTACTCGATTTCCCAACCCCGGCTGAACCTGTGTCTGCCACCGCTCGCCTGGCAGACCTATGATGTCGATTTCGCCGCTGCGAAATTCGACGCCTCCGGCAAACGCACCGCATGGCCGCGGATCACGGTGCGACTCAATGGCGAGCTCATCCACGAAAACCTGGAACTCGCCAAGGATTTCACAACCTCCGCCCCGCTCAGCAAGCCGCTGGAAGGCCGCGAGGGACCGGTGTTCCTTCAGGCGCATGGGAACCCGGTGGTGTTCCGCAACATCTGGGTCGTGCCGGAAGGATAAACCTTCATCGGACCTTTGTAACCCATTCAAACCATGGCTGCCGGACGGCAGTTCGAGGTGTTTCGTCGGCAATATTTAAATCCAAGGACCGGTCCACTCAAGGCCAACGACGATCCGCGATTGAACGACGCATTCGACCGCGCCCGGCGCCTGACGATAGACGGAAAATAAGGAGGAGGGGCCTTGCTGCCCCTTTCTTCCCGCGTAAACAATCAATCCCAAGGACTGACCTCGTATATCTCCAAGCCGGTTTATCCCGGCGTTTTCACTGACGCCGTTCATGAAGTTTTGAAAGATTTGCACACTGACCCCATTTCCCGGGTTTTTGTGGGTGGTGGTCATGCGGGGTGGGGGGGACGCGCGGCCAGGGAATTCAGCCGTGGCTGGCTAGATCTGAAAGCTGTCCTGGGCGGGGGTCGCGCCGATGGAGATTTGCACCTCGCCGTTGGCGGATAGATGGGTGAGGCAGTGATAGACGTCTTCCGGGTCGCCATCGATTTCGGTGGCGACTTCGTCGGCGGTCTTGGCGGAGGCGGTGAGGTGGCCGCGGACCTTGTTGAGAGTTTCGATGAATGCGCCGGCGGCCTTTTTGCCCGCTTCCACGCCGGGTTGGTGATAGGCGTTGATGTTGACCAGCGAGGCGTAGAACGAGACGGCGCGCTCGAACAGGGCGATCAGCAGGCCGAGTTGGAACGGGGTGACTTCCGGGATCGAGATCGTGAGGGATTTCCGGTTGGACTCGTGCAGCGCCTTGCGGGTGCCGCGGAAAAATCCCTGAAGGTAATCGGCGGTGGTGGTGCCGGGATCGACTTCGATGCTGGGGCCGCTGCGGCCTTTGCGCACTTCGATGAAGGCGACGAAGAAGTTGTTCACGCCGTCGCGCAATTGTTGGACGTAGGCGTGTTGGTCGGTGGAGCCTTTGTTGCCATAAACGGCGAGGCCCTGGTTGACGACCTTGCCGTCGAGGTCGTGTTGTTTGCCTAACGACTCCATCACGAGTTGTTGGAGATATTTGGAAAACAACACCAGCGAGTCTTTGTAGGGCAGGACGACCATGTCCTTTTCGCCCTTGCCGTTGGTGGCGTGGTGCCAGGCGAGCGCAAGTCGCATCGCGGCGTTTTTGGAAACATCCTGTTGGCGGGTTTCCGCATCCATGGCGGCGGCACCAGCGAGCATGGCGTCGATGTCGAGGCCCTGCAGCGCGGCGGGGACGAGGCCGACGGTGGACAGGACGGAGGTGCGCCCGCCGATCCAGTCTTCCATCGGGAAGGTGGCGAGGAAATTGAGCTGCTTGGCGTATTGGTCGAGCTTGGATCCGGTGCCGGTGACGGCGGCGGCGTGGCGGCCGAAGTCGAGGCCGGCGGCTTCGAAGGCGGCCTTGGTTTCGAGCATGCCGTTGCGGGTTTCCGCCGTGCCGCCGGATTTGGAAATGACGAGCACCAGGGTTTTCGCGAGGCCGGTTTGCGAGAGTTTGGCGATCACCGTGTCGATGCCGGCGGGATCGGTGTTATCGAGGAAATACAGCGGCAGGCGCGCATTCTGGCCGATCGCCTCGGACACCAACTGCGGGCCGAGCGCGGAGCCGCCGATGCCGATGAGCAGCACTTGTTCAAAGACCTGGCCGGCGGGATTGGCGATTGCGCCGGTGTGGATTTTTTCGGCGAAATCCTTGAGCGCGGCGATGGGTCCGATGATCGCGTTTTTCAGCTCCTCGGTGGGCGCCAAATCGGCGTTGCGCAGCCAATAGTGGCCGACCATCCGGCCTTCATCGGGATTGGCGATGGCACCGGCCTCGACGGCGACCATGTCGGCGAAGGCCCTGTTGATTTGCGGCGCAAGCGATTCGATGTAGCCGGGTTCGATTTCCATCAGGGAGAGATCGAGTGAGAAACCGTGTTGCGGATAGCGGACGAGACTTTGGTTGTAGGATTGCCAGGACATGGTGGAGATTGGTTGCGGGCCTGGTTTTAACGACGGACTTGAGGGAACGCGATGGC
>JBIPND010000151.1:0-6812 GCA_044374015.1 Luteolibacter sp.
CCGGCGGCCCTAACGGCGGCTGGGCCGGCAACGGTGGGGCGTGGGGCGACGACTCGCTGGTCTGGCTGCGCGACAACGTGAAACTCACGGCAAAAGAATACACCGACGCCTGCTGGCAGGCGCCCTACAAGTTGCACAACCTGTTCGGCGACTCGATCCACGGCGCGAATTATTACGCGCCCTTCGACCACGTGATCCACGCCGCGCGGGTGCGCGACGTCGGCGGCGTGTGCGGCTCGCTCTCGCACTACGGCGCGCACGCGGCCCGCGCCAACGGCCTGCCCGCCATCACCATGGGCGAGCCCGGCCACTGCGCGTATGCCGTTAGGCTGGCGCGCGGCGAGTGGGCACCCGCCTATTCGCTGACCTGGGAGCGCGGACTCCACACCAGCCTGTGGGGCAAAACCTGGACCCAGCTCGTCCTCCAGGAAAAGGTGTTAGGCGACCGCGAAGCCTACGCCGAGTGCATGGCCCACGTCTGGCAGGCCCGCGCCCTGATGGACAAGAACCCCGAACTCGCCGAGTTGGCCTATGCCGCGGCGCTGGAGGCCCAGCCGTTGAATTTTCCGGTGTGGGTGGAGTCGGTGGATTTCCTCAAGGACTCGCGCGAGCCGACCGCCGAATCGTGGGAGATCATCGGCAAGTCGATTTCCACCGCGCTCGCCGCCTATCCGGAAAGCGCCTGGGAGGTGCTCTCCCGGATCCAAGAGCCCGCGATGAAGGCGTTGACGGCGGAGCGGCGCGAGGCGTTTTTCCTGAAGTATCATGAGCGGATCGCGGCGCAGGACGGGCCGGTGATGTGGGCTTATGACAAGGCGCTGGACGCCCAGGCGCAGGCGCTCGGCGGGGATCCTGTTAGCCAGCTGGCGTTCTTTGAAAAAGTGCTCGCCGTGCAATCGACCTCGAAGCTGTGGTTCGCGCCGACGATCGCGTGGGGCCAGAAGCGTTTCGGCGAGGGCGCGGCGACGGCGGAGTTTTTCGCGGCGCTGGGCCGGGTGTTTTCGTCGTCGTCCACGGGCGGCAATGAGGAGGGCGTGAAAGCCGCGCTGGGACCGGCGGTGATCGCTGCGGAAGTCGCCGGTAACCTCGACGCCTTCCAGTCACTCGGTAAAGCCGGTGCCGCTTTTCGAAAAAGCGGCGGACCCACGGTCGAGGGATTTCCGGGGATTTTGCTCTCTTCCGGCGGCCTGCTGCGGCCTTCGTCCACCTGCCAGTATGATTCACCGGTGAATCACTGGGGCGTGATCGAAGAGGATGGCGGTTCGTTCCACACCGATAGACAAGTGCGGCCGAACGCGGTTGTTAGACTTGGCAAACTGGGTGATGTTAGTGGTATCGTCATTCTCGGCAGCGATTACGGCCAGAACCGTGGCCGCCAAATGCCGCTGAAAGTTTCGGTGTCCGAAGATGGCAACACCTGGCACGAAGTTTTCCGAACCACCGACCCGGCCGGCCCTTGGCGCATCCCGTTGTCGGGCAAAGCGACGCGGGTTCTTTATGTGAAAGCGGAGCGCGATGACGATCGCAACGAATTCTTCCACCTCGCGGGCATCCGCGTTTACGGCCGCAAGCTGCAATAATTTCCCACTCCATTCCGCTGATGATCCGTTATGCTCTTCATGGTTTCTGCATCGCCGCCTTTGTCGCCTCCGCCCATGGCCAGCGCGTCACCGACTTCACCGCCGCGCTCGACCGCGCGAAGTCGTCCAAGGCCGCGATCGCGGTGCTCGTCCGCGGCTCCGACTGGAACCGCCCGGGTGAAATCGCCGCGAAAACCTGGAACGATCCGCGCTTTCTAACCAGCCTTGGTTCCGGGGTCTTGCTGCTCGATCTCGATCGCAAGGAACACCCGACCGACGCCGACAAGGCCCTCGCCAAGCTCAATGAAATGGGCAACCCGCAAGTGCGCAGCATCCCGGCGATCGCCCTCTACGACTCCGAAGGCCGCTTGATCGGCTCGTATTCCGGCAGCGCCGAAATCGACGGGGCAGGGGGGATCCTGCCGGCCACGAAGAAATTGTTAGCCACCGCCCGCGAACGCGACGAGTTCTGGAAATCCGCCAAAGGTTCGTCCGGCATGATGAAGGCCGGGCGGCTGGGCCAAGGGCTGGACCGCATGGACATCGGTCTCGGACCCAAAGGAATCTACAAGCCAATCCTCGAGGAAATGCAGAAGGCGGATCCGGAAGACAAGTCCGGCTACATCGGGAAATATACATTTTCCGCCGAGAAGCTGGTGGACCTGGCGCTCGACCAGGCGGAGAAAAAAGAATTCGCCGGGGCGGACGAGGAGTTCTCCAAGTGGGAGGCCAACCCGCGGCTCTCCACCAAACAAAAACAGCAGCTGCAGGCCGCCCGGTTCGCACTCTATCAGCGGTGGCCCGAAAAAAAGCAGGCGGTCAAGCCGCTGCTCGAAAAGATGCGCGACCTCGACCCGAAGTCGGAACTCGGCCAAGCCGCGGCGAATTATCTGGAACTGCTAGGCCCCAAGGGGACCGCGGGCGAGCCACAGGCGTGAGACCCGTCTGAAAGACCGCTGGAAACAACGGATTGCGGATCTAGCCGAACCTCGTGGTTTGGTGAACCAACCGGTTTATTTGTAGGGACGGTAAAAGCGATCGCGGCAACACTGCGCAGGTTTCAACGCCGCCACTTGGTCAAATGTTTCAATGCCGCCCCTAAAATTCCCAATTCCCAATGAAAATCAGATCGAATCCGTTCCTCCTCGCCTCGCTCGGAGTCGTCACCGCCCTTGCCAACGTCACGTTGGCCGGTGATGTGATCAAAGCGAATAACACCGACGCCCTGAGCGCCACCTCCTCGTGGACCGGCCTCGTCGTCCCGACCGCTAGCGATGTGGCGGTCTGGGACAGCACGGTGACAGCGGCCAATTCTCCGCTCGCTGGTGCGAGTTTGTCATGGTCTGGCATCCGCATCGCCAATCCGGCCGGCCTGGTCACGATCGGCGGCGCAACGCCCACCGCCGCGACGACCCTGAGCATTGGCTCCAGCGGCATCGACTTGTCCGCGGCCACGCAGAGTTTGGTGATCAGCTCGCCGACCACCGCGCTCCTCGGCGCAGCCCAGACGTGGAACGTCGCCTCCGGACGCAACCTCCGCCTGGGTGCTAACGGTACTGGTTCCGCCAATGCCAATCTCGACGGCACCGCGGGCACGGTGGTCACCGTGACCGGCGGCGGCGTGGTGGATCTGAATCAAGGTGGTAGCCTCGGTTTCGCCGATGCCGCAGGCTTCGGCGGCTTCAACGGCAAATGGGTGGTCAATGCCGCAACCACCCTGCGCGGCCTCCGCAACGGTGCCACCGCCTTCGGCACCAACACCGCCACCGATGCCATCACCCTCAACGGTGGCACCCTCGCCACCGGCGGCATCGCGGGTGCCACCGGCAACTGGACTTGGAACAGCCCCATCACGCTGGCCGCCTCGACTTCGTCCACCATCGACAACCAGAACCCCTCCGGCTCCGGCCGCTCGCTCAAGCTGATGGGCGCCTTCACCGGTTCGGGTGCCTTGACCTTTGCCAGCACCGGCGTCGGCACGATGAGCGCCGACACCGGATTTATCCTCACCGGCGCCAACACGAACTCGGGGGCGGTCACGATCAACAGCGGCGCCTTCCTCCGCGTCGGCGGCGTCACCACTGTCAACGACACCACCCTGGCTGCCGGCACCGGCGGCACGCTCGGCGATGGAACGGTTACCAACAACGTGGTCAACAACGGCACGTTGACTTTCTCCCGTTCCGGCTCCCACACCGTGCCTAACGCCATCAGCGGCCTCGGCGAAGTCCGCGTCGGCGGAGGATTCGCCAATGATGAGGCCCAGGTGGTCACGCTTTCGGGCGCGAACACCTATGTCGGGGCCACCACCATCAACGCCGGCACTTTGAATCTCTCCGGCTCGCTCACCTCGCCGGTCAGCGTGAATGCAGGCGCGAAATTGGCGGGCTCCGGCAGCACCGACCAGCTGCTGACCAGCTGCTGACCATGGCTGCCAGTTCGGCACTCGTGCTCGCCGGCGACGCCACCACCACCGGCATCGTTGCCAATGGCGTGGCCTTCGGCGGCGCGACCGACTTGACCTTTGCCGCGCCTCCGCTTGCCAACACCGTCTATGATGTTTTCACCTATGGCAGCGGCGCGGTGACGGATGTCGAAAGTCTATCGGTCGTTTACCGCGGCACGCTGGCCAATGACACGGTGAATCAGAAATACACCTTCGCCGCTGGCGGTGTGGGCACCCGGACCTGGAATTCCGATTCTAACGACGGCTTCTGGGACATTGGGATCGGTGCCAACTGGTTGGAAGCTGACAACCGCTTCTACGGCGGGGACATGGTGATTTTCGGCAATATTTCCGCGGATTCGCCCATCAGTCTGGTAGGCCTGCTCACGCCGGCGTCCGTGACGGTAAACCATGTTGCCAATACCTATACCTTCATCGGCAGCGCCGGAACCCATGTGATCACGGGGGCGACCTCACTCACCAAAAACAACGACGGCACGCTCGCCTTCGGCTCGAACCAGTCCTACACCGGCGGCACGATCGTCAATGGCGGCATTCTCGACCTCACCGGCGGCGGCGGACTGAGCGGCGTCCTTCGTGGCACGGCCACCGTCAATTCCGGTGCCACCCTTCGCCTGAGCATCAACGACGCGGCCGGCTATGCCACCGACGCCACCCGCCTGGGTGTGATCAATCTCGTCGGCGGCACGCTCGATATCAACACCACGGCCAATCAGACACTCGGCAGTGCGGTCGTCAACATGACCGGTGGCAGTATCACCGGGATTGCAGGATCGAACCTCGACTTTTTCGGCGGCGCGTCGGCGGTCAACACCTTCGCCTCGGCCACGGAATCAACCATCAGCCTGCCGACGCTCAACCTGCGCCAGGACAACACGCTCTTCACCATCGCGGATGGCGGGGCGTTGCGGGATCTGGTCATCAGCACCAACATCGGCAACGGGGCTGGCGGTGCGCACAACCTGAACAAGGCGGGTGCCGGAAATATGGTTCTAACGGGAACTAACGGTTATACCGGGGCCACCACGGTCTCGGGCGGCACGCTGACCATTCAGGGTGCCACCAGCGGTGCGGGCACCTCGGGCGTGACCGTGCAGGGCGCGGGAAGCCTGCTTGTCGCCAGCGGCGGCAGCCTGGCCAGCAGCGGCGCGCTCTCCACCGCCATTGCCACCGGCGCCAGCATCGTGGTGGAAAACGGCGCCACGCTGGCGGCCGCCTCCGCCAACATCGCCTGGAATCCGTCGACCTTCCGCATCGACGGACTGCTGAACCTAACGGGCGCGTTGACGGTTTCCACCAATGCCACGATTCCAATCACCGGCGCCGGAGCCATCACCGCAGGCAGCTTCACCATGGGCAACGCGGCCACGGTCGCGAATTTTTCCGCTGCGGAAATGATCCTCAGCGGATCCATCAAACTGGGCTCCACCACTGCCAGCCATTCCACCCGGCTCAACCACAACGCCGGCGCCATCACTGCGGCCGCCCTGCAACTCGGTGATGCCGCCTCCACCGTCACCCAAACCTACGCCCTCACCGGCGGCACGCTCAAGCTGGGCTCGTCAGGCATCATCATCGCAGGCCTCGGAACCCGCAGCGTGCTTTTTGGCAGCGGGACGGTCGGTGCTGTGGCTCCCTGGTCCACCACCCTGGCGCTGACTCTAACGAGCACCACCACCGGGACCACCTTCGACACCAGCGGCGGAAACATCAGCCTCAGCGGCGCCCTGTCAGGCGACGGCGCGAAGCTGGTGAAATCTGGCAGTGGCACCCTGATCCTCACCGCGATCAACACCTACACCGGCGACACCGTCGTCAATGCGGGCACCTTGTTGGTCAATGGCCTCGCGCTTGCCAATTCCGGCAAGCTGGTGATCAACGGCGGCCAAGTCGATGTGAGTGGCACCGAAGTGGTGGATACCTTGTTCTTCGGCGGTGTCCAACAGGCTGCCGGAACGTGGGGTTCCACCTCGTCGACAGCTGCTAACAAGAACGACACCTACTTCTCCGGGACCGGAGTGGTTTCGGTCACCAGCGGATCGGTCCAATACACGCTCCCGACCGGTGCAGGCAGGATCTTCGCCCGCCTCGTCGTAACACCTAACTGATCAGCGGTTCCCCAGCATGCGGCGGTCCGGATTGCTCCGGGCCGCAGCATTTTGATTAACTACGCCTGGAGAAAGCTCGCGCCAGATGGGTGGCCCCCGGCACCGGCAGTTAGGAAATGTTCGGGGCCGTCCTGACGGGCCTGATGGATGAAGTCATTTCCCGGCTTTGGGCAGGCTGGCGGCGGCCACGGCCTGGCCCACGCGGCGGGTCTTTTCGTCGGGCACGTGGATTGCGATCTTCGACGCAATTTTCGGAAATTCCAAGTCCAGCACTTCCCGCGCCTTCGAGAGAACGATCTCACCGCCGGCACCGGTGGTCACCCGGCCGAGGATCAGCATGTGTTCGAAGTCGTAGAAATCCACGTAATGCGGGATCGTGTAGCCCAGATACACGCCGATGGTTTGGTATATCTTCGCGGCACGTTCGTCGCCGGCGGCCATCAGGGTCTGGACCTCCACCAGGCGTTCCGGCAAATCCATTTGTTCCGGCATCGCGATCCTGGCGGCTGGCAGCAGTTTGTTGACCGCTTGTTGTGAGAAATACAAGGCACCGACGCCGATGTCGCCGGACCATTCATCGGCCGCGGCCTGCGGGTTGTAGTCCACCGGGGCGAATGCCAGCTCGTTGAGCCAGCCGAGGATGCGCCCGTTTTGATC
>JBIPND010000152.1:0-6797 GCA_044374015.1 Luteolibacter sp.
GCGTCTATTACGTCAGCCATGGCGGCTTCGACACCCACAACCAGCAGGTCAATTCCCACGACCGCCTGTTAGGCCAGCTCGACAGCGCGCTGAAATCCTTCTTCGCCGATCTCAAGCAGCAGGGAAATGACAAACGCGTGGTGCTCATGACCTTCTCCGAATTCGGCCGCCGCGTTTCCGAAAATGCCAGCGCCGGCACCGACCACGGCAAGGCCTCCTGCCTGTTCCTCGCCGGTGCCGCCGTCAAGGGCGGCCTCCACGGCACCCACCCGAGCCTCACCGATCTGTCCGAGGGCGACATCCAACACACCGTCGATTTCCGCAGCGTTTACGGCACCGTGCTCGGCGATTGGCTCAAAGCCCCGGACCTCAAGCCCATCCTCGGCGCGAACTACCCGAAAATGGGCTTGTTGGGGTAGGAAATCCCTTCGGCGTTTGCCACCGAGCCGGTGTCCGGAGTTCACGATTGATCGTGCTCTTCACCAAGACAAGCCGGAGGCCACCGCCAAACAACCGGCACCCGCGGCATCGACAAAGCCAACTCCTAGTGCTTAGTTCGCCCCGATGATGGATGGCACACTACTGGTGCTCGGGATCGCCGGGCCTGAACTTACCCCTAATGAAGCGGCGCTGTTCCGCAAACTGCAACCGGCGGGCTACATCCTGTTTACGAGAAACATCGTAACTCCGGAACAAACCCGGAAACTCACCGACAACCTGCACGACCTGTCTTCCGACACGCCCATCATCGCCATCGACCAGGAAGGTGGGCGGGTCACGCGGACCCAGGAAATCGCCCCCGCCACCCCGTCGGCACCGGCGCTGGCCGCTTTTGGCGATCCGGTGAAAATCGCCGAAGCGGGCGCCTTCACCGCGGATCTGCTGAGGCTGCTAGGGATCAATCTCGATTTCGCCCCGGTGCTCGATCTTGATCATTTCCCCGGCACCCAGAACGCCCTGCGCGGCCGCTGCTGGGGCCGCGATCCGCAGCGCGTGATCGACCACGCCGGCCAGTGGAACCGCTGGCTGCGCAAACGCTCGGTCGCCAGTTGCGCCAAACATTTCCCCGCCGGCGGGCGCGCTCGATCAGACCCGCACCACGATCTGCCGTCGTCACCGGCGACGTTGGAGGAACTGCTGCGCGAGGACGTCATCCCCTACACCGCGCTGATGCCGGAACTGGATGCAATCATGCTCGCGCACGTCGAGTTTCCCAACATCGATCCGGAATTTCCCGCCTCGCTCTCGCCGCGCATGATCCGCCGGTTCCTCCGCGACCAGCTCGGTTTCGACCGCCATCTCGTTCTAACCGACGATCTCGACATGGGCGCGATCACCCGGCGCTACGGCCGCGGCCAGGATGTGAAACTCGCCATCGAGGCCGGCAACGATCTCGCGCTGATCTGCCACCGCACCGACACTGCGGAAACCGCCGCCGCCGCCATCGCCGAGCTGCCGCAGTGGATGATCGAGGAGGCGCACGATCGGCTGGAAAGATTCCGCCGCAAGCTCCACCCGCCGCTCGCTTGGTCAGAAAAAAAGTGGCACCAAACTTGCGACTCGCTGGCCAAACTCGCCGCCGAAGTCCCTGAACTCGAGACCCATCAGCCCAACAGCCCGGTGGCCGATTACTGAGCGATTTGAAATGCCGAAAAAAATTGCTGAATAATTCCATTTCATTGCCGTCGAAACCGCTACATTCGTGCAACCGTTTGTGAAAAAACATCATGAAATCCCTCATCACCCGCCTGTCCTCCAGCGCCCTCGCCATGGTCGCGCTGCTTACCACCACCACCGAAACCCAGGCCGCCAAAGTGACTCTCGACGGCTACGGTTCTTACTCGTTGAGCAAAACCGTCAAATACTATGGCAGCGGCGGCCCCTCGCAGTCCGGTAGCTACCGGAAACTCGGTAGCGATTATTACAAATCCGCCACCATCCGGATGGACTTCATCACCAACCGCTCCAGCTCCAAATCCGGCGACCTGAGCTTCGAGCTCTGGGCGATGCCCTACTACGGCGCAACCAGCGGCATCATCCTGATGACCCGCGGTATCGAACCGGTCTCCGCCGATCGCTCCAAGAGCAACATTTCCAAAGACGGCAAGGCGATTTCGTTGGATGCCCGCCGCTTTCCCGAATTCAACTTGTTCGAATACACCCGCAAGGGCTGGATCTCACGCGACTATCTTTCCTTCAGCCGGAAGGTTTTGTTCTAAATCATCCCGTTTCGAATCGCATGCCGGGACCCGGGCCAACCGGTCCCGGCATGTTCGCGCCCGGGCCCGCCATTCCACCCGCTTCATTTTTCGATCATGAAACCCCTCGCCCTAACTGCCGGAGCGTTCACCATCGCCATCCTCTGCGGAGGTGGTGGTTACCTCATCGGCAAGCGTGAATCCGCACAATCCGCTCCGTCCAGTGCTGCGGAAACAACAGTGAGCCGCCCGCTGAATTCCTCCGGGGTTCCCAAAAAATCGCCCGCCGCCAGCGTCGATCCAAAAGCTTTGATCGATGCCCTCAACCAGGAAACCAATCCGCTCCGGCGTTTCAACCTCGCTTTGCAAAACCTCGAGACCTGGGTCGACAAGGATCCCAAAGGAGCCTTGGACTGGCTCGCCGCGCAACCGGCCAGCGAGCGGCGCAACGACGTCATCCGCATGGCTTTGAACCAGTTTGCCGGCATCGATGCGAAGGCCGCCGCCGATTGGGCGATGCAAAATCAAAGCGGTGTCGATCTGAATAACAGCCTGATCGCCATCGCCGAAGACTGGGCCGGGCAAAACGGACGCCAGGCGGCAGACTGGTTTCTAACACTGCCAGCCACGCTCGAACGCGATGCCGCGGTGGAGAACATCTTTTTTTCCTGGGCCTCCAACGAACCGGCCGCCGCGCTGGAATTCCTCAAGGCCGAACCCGCCATCGGCGAGCTCGCCCCCACGCTGCGCCGCGCCGCCTTGGCCGGATGGGTCAAGAGTGACCCGCTCGCCGCGGTCGCCGCCAGCCTCAGCCTCAGCCGCGCCAACCAGGATCCGGGGCAATTCGCCAACACGCTCGCCAACTGGGCCACCGTGGATCTCGAAGGCAGCTCGCAGTGGCTGCTTTCCAATCTGCCCGCTGGCCGCGAGCGCCTCGCCGCGACCGGCGAACTCGCCGTGATTTACGCCCAGCAATCGCCCGAAGCCGGAGTCGCCTGGCTTGGAAAACTCGAACCGGGCGCGGAACGCGACGCCGCCGCGAGCTCGCTGGCGGCCGCCTGGTCGCGCAGCGGTCCGCTGGAGGCCGCCAAGTGGGCGGCGAGCCAAACCAGCAGCGAACTCACTGCGGACGCGGTTTCCGAGATCGGCTACAACCTGCTGATGAAGGATCCCGCCGCGTTTGAGTCCTGGAAAACCGCGCTGCCCGCCGGTCCGCTGAAAAACAACATCGACCGGCTCAAGCCCCCGGCCGTGGGCGAGGATTGATCGGTTAGCGGCCTAACACCCACGCGACATGCGGGGTGTAAAGATCCGGCTCCAGCAGAAACGAGTCGTGGCCCTTGTCCGAGTGCACGATGATGTGCATCACATCGACCTTGGCCAGTTCGAGGTGTTTGACGAGCTCCGCCTGTTCTTCCGGATAGAAACAGAAGTCGGAATCGATCGAAAACACCAGCCACTTCTGGCCCGCCAACCGCGCCCGCTCGAACAAATCCGCCGGCGTTTCCGCGTCGCCCTCATGCGTGGCGTCGTAGCGGGACCACAGATCGATGATCCGCAGATAGGTGTTCGCATCGAAGCGGCCGACGAACTTTTTCCCCTGATGCAGCATGTAACTTTGGAATTGGTCGCGCACCCGGTACCACGCCAGCACATCGTCGGGCTGGACCACATCCTGTCGCGCCCGCCGCTCGATCGCATCGAGGTGGACGAAGGTTTTGTGGGAAATCATCCGCGCCAGCGCGAGGCCGTAAAGCGGTGCGGGACCGTCGTAATAATCCCCGCCGTTGAAGTGCGGGTCGTTTTCAATGGCCAGGATCTGCTCGAACAGAATCAGGCGGTTGAGAACCGTGGTCTTGAAACCGGAAGCAAGGATGATGACGTTGCGCACCCGTTCGGGAAACCTCGTCGCAAAGGTCAGCGCCACCAGCCCGCCGACCGAAGGGCCAACCACTCCGAGCAGCACCTCGATGCCGAAGTGATCGAGCAGATGCATGAAAACCTCCACCTGGTCCGCCGCGGTCACCGCCGGAAACTTGGAGCCCCAGGGTTTGCCGGTCGCCGGGTTGATGGAAGTGGGCCCGGTGCTGCCGTAACAGCCGCCCAGATAGTTGGCGCAAATCACAAAGCACTTGTCGGTATCGATCGCCTTGCCGGGCCCGATCATCTTCTCCCACCAGCCTTCGTGCAGTTCCGGCTGCCACAGCGCGCCCACTCCGGCGATCGCCGGAGTGTGGCCGACGGCGTGGTGGGAACCGGACAGCGCGTGAAACAGGAAAACCGCATTCGAGCGCTCCGCGTTCAGCTCGCCCCAGGTCTCGTAGGCCAGCGTGACCCCTGGCAAAAGCCCGCCATCACGCAGCCTCACCGGGTTCTCGGGGCTGCCGGTTTGAAAAAATTGGGTCGCGGTTTCGGCGGACATGCGCGGAGCCTAAACGCCGCAGCGCTGACAACGCAAGGTCCTGCTATGAGCCGATGGCTGCTTGATCTCACGGGCGAACCCCTTTACGCTGCCGCCACCTATGAAATTCCTCGTTCTTCTTGTCGCCGCCGGCTTCCTGTGCGCCTGCGGCCCGGCCGGCCAGCCCGCCAGAACCCCGGTTGCCCTCAAATCGGGCGAGCTCGGATTTCTCCCGGCCAAACCGGAAAAAGGCGCGCTGTTCCAATACTATCAGCCAAAAGCCCGCTCCAAGTGGCGCAACAACTGGACTGCCCAACTCGACCTCACCGGGGTCTCATGGAACGATTCCCGCACGGCGACCCTGATCGCCCCTAGCTACGTCGTGATGGCGGCCCACTACACCCGGCCCGCCGACGTCTCCGTGATGTTTCATGATCAAAAGGGAACTCCCCACGAGCGCTTCATTGCAGCGGTCCGGCCGATCCCCGGGGCTGATATCGCCGTCGCCAAACTGCACCTGCCGCTGCCTCCCGGAATCAAACCCTATCGTTTGGCCCGCGCCAGCGAGGCCACCATCGGCAGACCCGTCATCATCACTGATCAAACGAAATCCCTCTCCGTCCACCGCATCGAGGGCGTTTCCGGATCGTCCATCCACTTCGGATACATCGCCGCACTCGACTCCGCTTACCGGCGCAATCTGGTCGTCGGCGACAGCGGCAACCCGTCATTTTTGTTAACCAGCGACGGTCTCGCCCTGCTCGGCACCCACACCACCGGCGGCCCCGGTGCCGGACCCTTTTACGGCGATCCCGGCGTGCAAAGTGCCATCCGCGCCGCCATGGCGGCGATGGGGAACTAACCGATGCGCACACCCGCAGTGGTTCGGATCTGCATAACCCACACTTCCGCAACCACTCCCCGATCCCTGTGGCGCTGCTCTAACGACTTGGTGTTCTGGGGGTAAAAAAACGATTGATCCTTCCCCGGGGTGGGAAAGGATCAATCTGCAAGGGTGGGGGTCTGATCACAACTAACGCCGTCACTCCCGGATCGGGAGCGGCGCTAATCGACGATGGTTCGCCGCCTCCTAAAGACTAAACCGCCTCGGCAATGAGCTTCTCGGCCTTTTTGATGGTGCTGGGGGACAATTTCCCTTCGACGCGTTTGGCTCCTTCAATCAAGGTTTTGAGCTCGTCCAAGGTTTTCTCCGCAGCTGCCAGCGACTTCTTGGGGCCGCCGAGCTTCTTGTCGGGGAAGTAGCGCGTGAAGGTGGTGCCGGCGCGGCTGATGCATAGACGCCATCCCTCAAACGCGGAGGTTTCGTAAGTGAAGCGGGTCAGGTTCTTTTTTGATTTCATAGTTTTTTTACGGGTTCGAGGTATTGTACCTCTCACAGATAGAACTTCCAGTGATTTTTTTATACCACATTCGTGCGGGGTCGCGGTTCCGAGCCGCAGGGGGTCGGGTCAATCCAGCGGTGACAGCAGATGGGAGAGGGTTTCCGCGTCGATTTTGAGCCGCGTGGTTTCTTCAGACAGAAGCGCCTCGACGAGGGCGGCCTTGTGTTTTTGGAGGTCGAGGATGCGGTCCTCGATGGTGCCACGGCACACCAGTTTGTGGACGAACACCGGCTTGGTCTGGCCGATGCGGTGGGCGCGGTCGGTGGCTTGGTTTTCCGCGGCGGGGTTCCACCAGGGGTCGTAGTGGATGACCGTGTCAGCGGCGGTTAGATTGAGCCCGGTGCCGCCAGCTTTGAGCGAGATCAGGAAGATCGGAATTTCGCCGGTTTGAAACCGGGTGACGAGGCTTGCGCGGTCCAGCGTTTGTCCGGTTAGTTTGAGGAACGGAATGTTCTGTTGTAGCAAATGCGCTTCGATCAGCGCGAGCATCGAGGTGAACTGCGAGAAGAGCAGGATCCGGCGGCCCTCGTCCAGCAAGGTCGGGAGCAGCTCGTCGGTTAGATATTGGAGTTTGGCGGACTCGGTGATGGCGGCCGCGGTGGGGGACTTGAGAAGTTGCGGGTGGCAGCAGATCTGGCGGAGCTTGAGCAGCGCGTCGAGCACGATGATGTGCGACTTGGCGAGGCCCTTGGCGGCAATGGCGTCACGCACCCGCTTGTCCATCGAGGCGCGGACGGACTCGTAGAGGTCGGTTTGTTTTTTGGTGAGATCGACGTGGTGGATGAGTTCGGTTTT
>JBIPND010000153.1:0-6778 GCA_044374015.1 Luteolibacter sp.
CCCATCGCCATTGAGATCCACCGCGAGCACCTGGCAGCCGACGCCCGAATCCGAATCGATCACCTCGGATTTCCAAGTGACTTTGCCACCTTCGAGCCGGTTGTAAAACACGACTGCCAGCGCCGGGTCCTCGGCGCCGGGGTCCTTGCCGTTGTGCGCGTAGTAGCGCTTGCCGGTGATGAAGTCGATGCGCCCGTCGCCATCGAAGTCGCCGCTTTCCAACGCGTGGAGCTGGCTGAATTGCAGCCCGTCCGCGCCGGTTTTGGCAGGATCTTCGGGTAGAATTTCATGCCGTTTGAAAGTGATCGACTCTTTGGTGCCGCTGTTTTCAAACCATGCGAGTCCGTAACCATGGCCATCCATGCTGGTGATCATGTCCTGGTCGCCATCGCCATCCAGATCGTCCACCCAGCTCAGGAAGGAATCCTCCATGTAGGAATTCACCGGCATCGCGCGGCCGGGACGGTAGGCTTTGGCTTCGGTGAAATCCGGGCCCTTGAACCAGAACGCGCCGGCAACGAGGTCGGTTTTGCCATCGCCGTCGAGATCTCCGGCGGACAAGCCCTCGGTGAGGAAATCGGTGGTAAGGACCCGCTTTTTCCAGGCCTTGCGGACCGGCTCCTGGGCCACCGCGATCACGAGCAACAACAAACCTGCGGGCAAAACAAGGGCATGGGATTTCATCGGCTCCTAAAACGCGCGACAACGCGAGGGTCTTTCGTCGGCCACTTTACGCTTCCCCTCCTATCAGGAAGCTTTAGGTCTTACCCATGAGAAAAACCCTTTTCTGCCTGTTTCTCGCGTGCGCCCCCCTTTTCGCGGAGGATGACCGGTTTCTCGAACGTTTTGCCGATCCGGAAACGCGGACGGCGGCGCTGGCCGAGTTGATCCCCGGGACGCGGGAGGCTTATTTCCATGCGGCGCTCGATCATCAACTCCGCGGCCGCGATGGTGAGTTTGACAAGGTGATGGCGGCGTGGAAGCAAGCTTCGGGACGCAAAGAAAACCCGGTTTCCACCGAGGGATTTGTCATCTTGGAAAACCGGCAGCTTCTCATCGACTATCAAAACGAGCCGCAGGCCGCGCTGGCGGAACTGGTCAAACGCCTGGATTTGAAATTCGACCAGACGCGTCCGGATGCGGCGGCGGCGGCGGCGGGTTTGCCCACGCGGATCGATCCGGCGCTGGTTTCGGAAGCGGCGTTCGAGGAGGCGGCGGTGGTGGTGGAATCCAAAGACGCGCCTTACACGCAATACGAAGGCAAGCGCCTGCTGCGTGAGCTCGAACAGGTGGAGAATTTCGATGAGGCGAAAATCCGCTGGTTCATGGAAAAACTCGACCGCGCGGATCTGCCGGGCGTCGTGCCGCTGGTGGATCGGGCGCTGGGATTGGACCGCACGTTTTCGTTTCTGACCCACGATTTGTTGAAAAATCTGACCGCCAAACAGCTTGAATCGCTGTTGGAGGTCCGCCCGGATCTGCGGGCGAAGGAGTCCTTCGCGCTCGCCTACATGGCAAAGCTCAAGCCGGGCGCGGAGACCGATTTCGCGCGGGATACTGCGGCCCACGCGGCGCACCTCCAGCGCTGCCGGGATTTTGTGGTGATGCTGCCGCCGGCGTTGAATTCGCTCAAGGCGCACGTGCTTTTCCATCATCTGCGGTTGCAGGTGGAGCTGGGAAATTTCCCGAAGGAGGATTTTCTGGAATTCCTCGCGCTGCCGCGGCAGAAGCATCCGCTAGTGATTGTTAGGGAATCGGCGGGCGACTCGCTGCCGCTCCTGGAATCGGATTTCAGGCAGGCGACCGGCTGCCGGGTGGTACGTGACGACCTGCCGCTGATGCTGGTCTATCTGAATCATTTTTTGGGCGCGACCGATTCGCTGGCGGAGTTCGCGCCGTTTCTGCATGAAAAACAACTGGCGGTCATCCACGCCCGCGCCCGCTTGTTAGCCGGCGGCGACCCCGCCCGCTGGGGCACGGCGCTTGATCCGGCGGAGTTCAAATCGATGCTGGAGGAAACCCGGATCGGCTTCGCGCCGGGCGCGCCGCAGGAGATCGCTGCGGAGGTGGCGCTCGCGCTCGATCTGAAAAATACTCCGGAGCTGCTCATCCGGATTTACGAATTGGATCTTCCCGCGCAACTCGCGCGTCCCGGAGGCGTGCCGGATGTGAAAATCGATCTGGACGGGCTGGTGCCACACCACGAGCGGCGGTTGACGTTTGCCCAAGCACCGATGCTGCTGCACCGGGAATCGATCGCGCTGCCGGAACTCAGCGGTGCGGGGGCGTGGCTGGTGGATTTTGTGAGCGGGCGGGTTTCCGCCCGGACGCTGATTCGGAAGGGCGCGCTGGTGCGCTTTGAGGAGCGCAGCGCCACCGGCCAAAGCGTGCGGATTTTCGATGAAAAGGGTCAGCCGGTTAGCAATGCGGAGATTGTGTTAGGGAATCAAATTTTCACCGCCAGCGGAGGCCGCATCCTGGTGCCCGACTCGCCCCATCAGCCGGTTTCGCAGGGCGTCCTGCGGGCCGGGAAACTGGCTGAGCCGATTTCGCTCGGGTCGCGTGCGGATGAAATCTCGCTCGACGCCCGTTTCCATCTGGAGCGCGAGCAGTTGTTAGCCGATCAGGAGGCGGAGCTCCACCTGCGCGTCAGGCTGACCAACCACGGTCATGAGATTCCGCTGGACCGGATCCGGGAACCGGCGCTGATCCTCAAGGCGGAGCTGCTAGGCGGCGTCACCACCGAGCGGGTGATCGCGGAGAATCTCGAACTCAAACCGGTGATGGAAATCCCCTTCCAGGTCCCGGCGGATCTGCTCAAGCTCACGCTCACGCTGCGCGGCACGGTGATTCCGGCGACCGGCGGCGATCCGCTCAAGCTGAGTGCGGACTCGATCTATCAAATCAACGGCGACCTCAAGACCGCCCGCGTCGGCAACGCGTTTTTCTCGGCGACCGCCGACGGCCACCGCCTCGAACTGCGCGGCCGAAATGGCGAGCCGCTGCCGTCGCGCGCGATCACCTTGGAATGCAGCCGCTTTGATTTCAAAAGCACGATCCAACTGCAAGTCCGCACCGATGAAAACGGCCGCGTGGACCTCGGGAAACTCGAAACCTTCGACTACCTAACCGCCAACGGGACCGACATCAAGGAAACCCTGTATGGCCCGAAAGCGCGGCTGTTGGATTACACCGGTCGGTTGCACCTTGCCGCCGGACAACCGATCCGCCTGCCCTTGGCCAAGCCCGCCGCGGTGGTGGATCGTTTGGAAATTTCGTTATTGGAAACTTTAAATGACAAACCCATCCGCGATCACTTCGACAAGCTCAAGCTCGCCGATGGCGGGCTGCTGATCGAGGGGCTGCCGCCGGGGGATTTCGTGCTCAAACAAGGGGATGAAACGACCGTGATCCGGATTTCGTCGGGAGCATTGACGGGTGATTTGTTGATCTCACCGACACGCATTCTGCCAGCGCATTCGCCGTTGAATCCGACCATCGCCAGCGCCACTGCCGAGGGCGATTCGGTAAAAATCCAAGTCCGCGACTTCGGGCCGGCGACGCGGGTTTCGATCACGGGCAAACGCTATCAGCACGAAGACTGGAATCCCGGCGCGGGGCTCTATCCGTTTTCGCCGCCGCTGCCGGACAGCTTGAAGCGCGGCTTCATCGGCAATGGCTATCTCACCGAGCGCAGGCTCAGCGATGAGACGCGCTACATTCTCGACCGCCGCGCCGCCACCAAGTTTCCCGGGGCGATGTTGCCCCGCCCCAGCCAGTTGCTGAACCGCTGGACGGAGGAGGAAATCAGCCAGAATGTGCTGCCATCCTTGGACGGCGCGGAAGGCACCGGCAAGGGAAGCTCGGAATTCGGGATGGGCACAGCAAATCCCAGTCCTTTGGTGCGCGGCGAAGGCGGCGGATCGAAACTGGCGGCGGTCTGCGATTTTCTCGGGATGCCGGCGGTGGTTCGCTTCGATCTCACGCCAGATGCGGACGGATCGCTAACAGTTCCGCTGGCGGAATTCGAGGGCTGCCAGTTCCTCGACATCGCGGTCACGGATACCTTTGCGAGCGATGAAATCCAACTGGCGCTGCCGCCGAGTGACACGCCCTTGCGCGACCGGCGGATCGCGCGACCGCTGGATCCGAAAACGCATTTTGTGGCCACCCGCAGCGCGGCGGTGCTCAAAAAAGGCGCCGAGGCGAAGATCGAAAACCTGCTGGATGCGGATTGGCGGGCGTTCACCACGCTGACGGAAGCCCACCAATTCCTCTACGGCATGACCGGCGACGACCGGCTGCGCGAGTTTGTTTTCCTCACCGACTGGCCGGATTTCAAGGAGGAGAAAAAACTCGAACTGTTGGAAAAACACGCCTGCCACGAGCTCCACCTTTTCCTCGCCCGCAAGGACCGGGCTTTCTTCGACAAACATGTCAAACCGCGGTTGGCCGAAAAATCCGAGCCGCGTTTCATCGATGACCTGCTGCTCGAACGCGACCTAACCGGCTACCTGCGCGCCTATGCCTGGCAGCGCCTCAACGCCGCTGAGAAAGCCCTGCTCGCCCAAGCGCTGCCCGCCGCCCGCGAGCGGATCGCGCGGGAATTGTCGCAGCGTTGGGTGACCGAAGCGCCGGCACCCGATCAGGAAACCACGCTCTTCACGCAGACCCTGCGCGGGAGTGATCTGGCACTTCAGGACAGCCTCGGACTGGCGCGCCAGAATGAACTGGATTTCGGCGGGGGCGAATCGCTGGCGGGAAGTACCTATCTGGTTGAAAAGCTCAGGCGCATCATCATTCCGCGGATCGACTTCAAAGATACGACGGTGGAGGAAGCGATTGATTTCCTGCGCCAGCGTGCGACTGAGCTGGATACCACCGAGTTGGATCCTTCGCGCAAGGGCATCAATTTGATGGCGCTCAGGCCTCGCGGCGGAGGTGGCCCTGATCCCGGTTCACTCCGCATCAGAAATCTTCGGTTAGAAAACGTGCCGCTTGCCATTGCTTTGAGATACATCGCCGATCAAACGAAGATGCGCTACAAGGTCGATGAATATGCAGTGACTCTCGTGCCGCAAACCGAATCGGGCGAGGATATCATGATGCGGACCTATCGAGTTCCGCCGGATTTCGCCTCGGCATTGGCCGGCGAGTCCACCGCGGAGGCGAATGCGGACCCGTTTGCGGAGCCAGGCCAAGGGGCAGCCGCGTTGACCGCGCGGCCTCCGATCACCGAGCTCTTGAAACGAACGGGAATCATCTTTCCAGAAGGTAGCAGCGCAGTCTTGGGCGCTAACGGAATGCTGGTCGTCAGAAGCACGCCCAGCGAGCTGGACAAAATTGCGCAGCTGACCCAATCGCTCGGCAGCGGACCGGCAGCCGGCATTGATAACAGTGCGATTCCACAGGGATCATTCCCTGTGGCCCCGGCAACACCCACCGATCCGAACATGGCCGACCCATTTGCCGACTCCAGGCCGCAACACGCTGCGATGCTCGAACTCCCTAGCAGTCTGTTTGATTTTCCCGACAAGACGCGGTTGTGGCGCGAGTCGAACTATTACAAAAACCTCGAGGCGACCGACGAGTCGCTGGTGCCGTTGAACCGGTTCTGGCTCGATCTGGCGGCATGGGATGGCAACGGGGCGTTTCTATCACCGCATTTCAACGCCTGCCATACGAATGCCAACGAGGCGCTGCTGTGTCTGGCGATGTTGGATCTGCCATTCAAGGCGGAGCGGCCGGAGGTGAATGTGGATGGCAGCACGCTGCGGGTGAAGGCGCGCGAGCCGATGCTGTTATTTTACAAGGACACGCGCCGCACGGATCAAGTTGCGGCGGAATCGCCGTTGCTGGTGCGCCAGTCGTTCAGCCCGCAATCCGAAACGTTCCGGCGCGAGGAGGGTCGGCAGGTTGAAAATGTGGTGACCGGGGATTTCCGGCCCGGCGTGGCCTACGGCGCTTCGCTGGTGGTCACCAATCCGACGGGCGTCGGCAGGCGCATCGACGTGCTGGCGCAGATTCCCGCGGGAGCGATTCCGTTAGCGGGCAGGCCGGCCACCCTTTCATCGACGCATGAACTGGATCCGTATGGCGTGCTGATGCTGGACCTGACTTTCTATTTCCCGGCGGCGGGCGATTTCGCGGTCTATCCGCTGCATGTGAGCGAGGGCGGCACGGTGCTGGCGAGCACCGAAGCGCGGACATTGCGGGTTTCCAACGAGCCCGCGCCGCAGGATGCCGCGTCGTGGGGGGGGCTGGCGAAGGAGGGCACGGACGACGAGGTGATGGCGCGGTTGCGGACGGAGAATTTGAAAACGATCGATCTGTTTGCGATCTGCTGGCGGTTGAAGGATCGCGGGTTTTTCGAGCAGGTTTCCGGGATATTGCGCGAGCGTTTGTATTTTTCGGAGGCGGTGGCGGCGTTCGGTTTCCTGCACAACGATGTGGCGGCGCTGCGGGATTATTTCGAAAACTCGGAGGCGGTGAACCAGCTCGGCAAGTGGCTGGACAGCCCGCTGCTGGAGGTCCGGCCGCGGGTGCATCACGATTGGGCGACGCTGGAATTCGACCCGCTGGTCAATCCGCGTTCGCACCGGCTCGGCAGCGAGTCGCGGCTGACCCACGAGGCGGCGAAGGAGCATTATCGCGCGTTTCTCAAACAGCTCGGCTGGAAGGCGAAGCTGGATGCGTCGGACCAGCTGACGCTGGCGGCGTTTCTGTTTTTGCAGGATCGGATCGAGGAGGCGCTGGCGCGGTTTGGGAAGGTCGATCC
>JBIPND010000154.1:0-6776 GCA_044374015.1 Luteolibacter sp.
CATCCGCGGCGATGGCGACACCCCGTCGCTTGAGATTCAAAAAGTCATCGAAGTCCTTGCCGGTGCCGGGATCGACGACATTTCCCTTTCTGGCACCAACCGCTGACGCACTGATTTCCCTTCCATGAAGCATAAGAAAAGAAAACTCAAGGAGCCTGAAGTCGTTCATCTCGGCTTCCAGATCGCGCCGATGATCGACGTGGTCTTCGTTATCATGCTCTTCTTCATGGTCATGGCCGGTTCCGTCCAAATCGAAAATGAGCTCAACCTCAAGCTTCCCGGGACCATCGCCCCGGACTCCCCGGTTGAGGCCATCGAGGAAACCCAGGTCCGCGTGCTCGATACCGGCGAAGTCCTGCTCAATGACGACCTCATGGGTGACGGCGCTGACATCAAGCTGATCAACCTCAGCGCCACCATGATCCGCCTCAGCGAATCCTCCAAAGTGGCCGGCAGCAAAGTGGTTGTCACCATCATGGCCGATGAGTTCGCCCCCTACCAGCGCGTCATCAACGTGCTCAACGCGCTTTCCGTCGCGAAGGTCCAGAATGTGACCTTCGAAGTTCCGCCTCAATAAAATCCATTACCCGCCACTCCCATGGACGACACCTATTTTGACCCCGCATCGATTCCGCCTCCTGAAAAGAAGGGCAAGCTCCGCCGACTCATCGTCAAGATGGGCCTCGGGGCGTTCATGATTTCGGTGATCGTGCATGCGATCTTCGCCGTGCTGGCGATCGTTTTCTTCTACACCTGGGTTTACCCGCCGGAAGAAAAAATCGACTTCCTGCCCGGCGGTGGTGGTGGCGGCGGGTCCGGCGGCGAGACCGTCCAAAAGGTCCAGCTGCAGCAGCAAAAGCGCATGATGAGCAACACCTCGCTCTCCAAACGCATCGCGTCCACCTCGCTCACCTCCTCGTTCTCACTCCCGGATTCCTCCAATGAAATGATGGATCCCGGGTTGCCAATGGATGTCTCCGCACAACTCGGCTCCGGCGGTGGCTCCGGCGGTGGCAAGGGCACCGGCAAGGGCACCGGCATCGGGTCCGGAACCGGCCCCGGCAAAGGATTTGGCGAAGGCCAGCTGGGAATTGGGGCGCTTATTCCCACCATCATGAAAGGCCGCTGCAGCGATGCGGAACGCCTCAGCCAACTCCGCGACGCCGGTGGCACGACGGAAATCGAGGCCGCGGTGAAAAAATCCCTGCAAGCGTTCAAAGGCAGCCAGAACTCCGACGGTTCGTGGGGCAGTGCTCACCAAGCCGCCATGACCGGGTTGGTGTTGCTTTGTTACCTCGGCCACTGCGAGAGCACCCAATCCCCGGAGTATGGGGATAACGTTACCAAAGGCATCGCCTACCTGATCGATCTCTCGCTCAAGAACAATGGCCGCCTGGGAATGAACCTCGCCAGCAACCACTGGGTTTATGAGCACGGCATCGCCACTTACGCTCTTGCCGAGGCGCTCACCTTCTCCCGCACCCTGCAATTCAAAATGCCGGAGCTCGAAACCGCCGTCGAAAAGGCCGTGGATATCATCATCAAAGGCCAAACCAAAGGCGGCGGTTGGGACTACGGATTCAAAGACACCTCCCGCAATGACCTTTCGGTCGTGGGCTGGCAGATGCAGGCCCTCAAGGCCGCCAAGGCCTCCGGCGTCAAGGCTCCGGATTTGGACAAATGCATCCGCCGCGCCACCGACTATCTGGTCAAGGATGCTTACGTTTCCGATGGTAAATTTGCCTACACCGGCAAAGGAGCCCACCCGGCGATGACCGCCGTCGGCGTGCTTTGCCTCCAACAGTGGGACAAAGCCAACACCAAGCCCGCCCGCGACGGAATCCGCCTGATCAAGGATGGCCTGGATCTCCGTGGGAAAAATATCAAGGACCCCAAACCGTCGGAATTCGAGCACTGTTACACCTTTGAATACGACAACCCGAATGCCGATCTCTACGCTTGGTATTATGCCGCTCAAGTCATGCGCAATGCCGGCGGCAAAGAGTGGGACGCCACCAACAAGGCGATCATCGCCGATATCCTGCCCGCGCAAAATTCGGATGGCACCTTCAAGATCGAGCCCGGTGGCGGCAAAGTCCGCCACGGCAACGGCACCGCACAAGCAGGCGGCGCGCGCGCCATCTACGTGCAGGCACTCAACACCCTCACGCTCGAAGTTTATTATCGCTTCCTGCCGACTTCCGCAGGCAGAAACACCCGCAGTTCCGGTCTCGACGACCTGCGCTGAATCGGATGATTTGAGCCACTTCCCGGTTTGACTCGCGCCGAATCCGCGCTTTGATGGAATCCATGAAAATTCCAGCCAAGCTTCTCGCCGCCTCGTTTCTCATCAGCTGCGCCCATGGCGCGCTGGTGGAAAAAGCCGTCACTTACGAACAAGGCGGCGTCACTCTGGAAGGATTCCACGTGTATGACGATGCGGTCACCGGCAAAATCCCCGCTAAGGTGCTGGTCCTGCATGGCGCGGTGGACCCCTACGTCCCGGCGGAGCAGGTGGCGGCTTTTCAGAAGGAAATGACCGACGCCAAGGCGGATTGGCAGATGGTTTATTACAGCGGTGCGGTTCACAGTTTCACCCATCCCGAGGCCGGCGATGATCCATCCAAGGGCTCGGCCTATCAGGAAGCGGCGGATCGGCGCTCGTGGGTGGCGATGAAAACATTTTTCGCCGAATTGTTCGAGTGAGCTTGGGATTGCCGTGGGGCAGCGGTCGCGCCATCTTTCCGCCGATGAGCGCGGTGTTCCAGTGGCCGGATTTTTTGCACGCCTTCTCCCGCGAGGTGGAGGCTGCCGGATTTGTTCCTGAAATTCTCGCCGAACTCGCCGCCGGACCGTTGATCGCGTGGGAACGCCCGGCCGCCGGGCCGCGAATTTACCTTTCCGCCGGAATGCACGGCGACGAACCAGCCGGGCCGCTCGCCTTGCTTGAATTGCTGCGCGGCGGATTTTTCAGCGAGGAATTCCACTGGTTGATCTGCCCCGCACTCAATCCCGGCGGGCTCTCGGTCCAGCGTCGCGAGAACGCCGAGGGCGTGGACCTCAACCGCGATTACTGGCTTCGCAGCACCCGCGAGGTCGCCGCGCATCGCATCTGGCTCGACGCCATGGGCGCCCCCGACCTCTTCATTTCGCTCCACGAGGATTGGGAAACCTCCGGGTTCTATTTTTACGAAATCAATCTCGGCGAGGACGATCCGCAACGCGCGCGCGCCATCATCGACGCCACCCGCCCGTGGTTTCCGCCCGAGCCCGGACCGGAAATCGACGGCCACCTGGCACGCGCTCCGGGCTGGATCTATCATGCCGCCGAGCCGGACCTGCCCGAAGGCTGGCCTGAGGCGATTTATCTGGCAAAACAAGGCTGCCCGATTTCCTTCACCTTTGAAACTCCCAGCAGAGCCGCGCTCGCCTCACGGGTCGCCGCCCACGCCGCCGCCGTGACGGCTGCTGTCAAGTTCTGCACTAACGGGCCAGCAGGTCTGCCAGCGCGGCCTCAAGTGTCGGAAATTTGAAGGAAAAGTCATCGTCCTCAAGCGCGGCAGGAACGGCGCGTTGGCCGGCAAGCAGGGCCCCGCCGAAACCGCCGAGCACCAGTTTCAGGGCGAACCCGGGGACCGGAAAAATCGCGGGGCGGTGGACGGCGGATGCGAGCTCGCGGGTGAAGTCGGCGTTGCGCTCGGGCGTGGGCGCGGTGCCGTTGACCGGACCCGCCATGGAATCGGAGAGAACCGCGTGAACCAGCGCGGCGCGCAGGTCGGTGAGGTGGATCCACGGCATCCATTGGCGGCCGGACCCGAGACGGCCGCCGATCCCGGCTTTGAAAAGGGGGCGGAGTTTTTTGAAGGCCCCGCCGTCGCGGCCGAGCACGATGCCGATCCGCACCCGGACCACGCGGACGCCGAGGGTTTCGGCTTCGAGCGCGGCGTTTTCCCAGGCGTTGCACAGATCCGCGAGGTAGCCGCTGCCGGGCGGCGAGCTTTCGGTGATGAGCTCGTCGCCGCGGTCGCCATAAATGCCGACGGCGGAAGCATTGACCAGCACGCGCGGACGCTCATCGGCGGGCAGCCGGCGGATGGCCTCGACGACCTGGCCGGTGAGCCCGACGCGGCTCTCGTGGAAGCGGCGCCGCGATTTTTCCGTCCACCGCTGGTCGATCGGTTCGCCGGCGAGATTGATCACCGCGCGATGGCTGGAAAAATCCAAACTGCCGGGCGTCTGCCAGCGGTCCACGCCGGGGATCGCACCCGCGACGGAACGGCTGACGCCGGTGGTGGCCATCCCATTCTCCGCGAGCAGGGCTGGCAGGCCTTGCCCGACAAAGCCTGTCACGCCAACGATCGCCGCCCTTTGTTTGATCTCCATGTCCTATCATCGGCGGGAAATCGGGCCGGTAAACCCCCATTTAACAGAAACACCCGCCACCTTTCACCCTTTACTTCAGCGGCGGGGAGTTCTCTTATTACGGCGATGCTGAAATTCGGTGCATGGATGATTTCCCCGCTGCTCTGCCTGCCGTTGCAGGCGCAGGATAGCCAGCTGCTGCCAGATCAGGCGGTGCCGCCACCGGTGGACATGATCACCCCGGTCCCGGCTCCGGAGATTCCGCTGGGCGCGCCCGGCGCGCTCGCGCCGGTGATGCCCAAGGAGCTTAAAATCAACAATCAAGGCGGCTCGATCAGCGGCGACCTGGAAACCGGGATTCTCCGCCTTGGCGGACCGGTGAAGGTGGAAGGGGACAGCGGGCTGGAGATTTTTGCGGACACCGCCGTGCTCGACACCAAGCAGAAAAAGGTGACACTCGAAGGCCAGGTCAGTGTCTATCAGGGAAACCTGCTGCAACGCGGCGAGCGCGCGGTGTATTTCTACGAGCGGAAGTTTCTCGATGCCAGCGGACTGCGGGCGTCGCTCGATCCTATATTGTTAGAGGCTGGCAAATTCACGGTCGAGGAGCGTGGCGGCAAGCAGGTGTTCGTCGGCGAGGATGCCGGCATCACCACCCACGACGTCGAGAATCCAAACTTCTGGGTCCGCTCGAAAAAGACCACCATCTATCCGGGCGAGAAGGTGGTTTTCAACGACCTCCGGCTCTACGCCGGGGACACCCCGGTGTTCTGGCTGCCGTATCTCAGCCAGCGGCTGGACGCCGATCTGGGATACCATTTCGTCCCCGGCGCGCGCTCGAACTGGGGGCCCTATCTGCTCAACAGCTACGGCATCATGCTCGGCGGGAAAACCAATCCGACTACCGGCGAAAATGACGACGCCTGGCTGCTTTCCCGTTGGCATCTCGACCTGCTCACCTCCCGTGGTGTCGGCAGCGGGGTGGACTTGGTCGACAAGCGGATGGAAAACAGCGAGGAAATCACCGGCTTCAGCGCCTATTACCTCAATGACCTCGCGCCGGATACCAAACGTTCGGGCGTGCCCCGTGGCTTCGTCAACGAGGACCGCTATCAGTTTGGGCTGAAGCACCGGATGGCGTTGGATTTTCCCGCTGAGGGGGAGTGGCGGCTTGATACGAATCTCACCTGGCTCAGCGATGAGTATTACCTCGAGGATTTCAATCCCACGGTCTATCGGACCAACCCTGCGCCGGACAACACCATCGGGATCTACCGCCGGGATGACCAGTCGTTGCTCTCGCTCTACGCGAGATTGCGGATCAATGATTTCTATCGGACAGACACGCGCTTGCCCGAAGTCGCCTTCGATCAGGCGCGCGCGCCGCTCTTCGGCCTGCCGCTGCTGCACGAGGGAACCTCCTCGTTCGGCATCATCGGCGAGCAGGCGGCCGATCCCACGCGCAATGCGATTCTCAATCCGCTGCTCGGCCTAACCGCCGACGATCCCGCGGCCCAACAGCTGCTAAGCCAACTCGGAAGTTACGAGCGCGAGCTCGCCAAGAAGATCCTCGCGCTGCCGCTCAACGACCCGAGGCGCGAGGCCATCCGCACCCAGCTTCTCGATTCCAGCTATTCCCGGTTCAATACCTATCAGGAATTGTCGATGCCTTTCATGCTGGGCGGCTTCCTCAGCCTCACCCCGCAGGCGGGCCTCGGATACACCCACTACGGCGCGGTGGATGGCCCGGTGGACAATTTCGACCGCACCTATCTCCACGCGGGGGCCGAGGCTTCGGTGAGATTCTCCAAGGATCTCGGTGCCTACAAGGACTCCAGCTGGGGCCTCGACGGGTTGATGCACGTGATCCAGCCGTATTCGGCCTGGTCGTTGATTTCCACCGATGATTTCGATGCCACCGGTCCGTTGGTGGACCGGTTGACGCCCACCACCCGCCCGCGGCCGCTGGACCCCACGCGCTACACCGCCGTCGATGAGATGCAAAACTGGAATGTGCTGCGCCTCGGCGGCCGCAACCGCCTTCTAACCAAGCGCGACCACCAGACTTTCGAATGGCTCTATCTGGACAGCTACATCGATGCATTCATCGACGACCCCGAGGGCGACCGGAATTTTTCCAACCTCTACAACGACGTCCGCTGGCAACCGGTGCCGTGGGTGGGGCTCGACCTGGAGACCCAGTTTCCCATCGCCAACGGTGGCTCGGGCTTCAGCGAGTTCAACACCCGCTTGCGTTTCCTGCCGACCGAAAACCTGGAATTGTCGCTCGGCTACCGCCTGCTCAACGGTCACCCGGTGCTCGTCGATTCCGACCGCATCGAGCTGCAAGCCTACACCCGCCTCAACGAAAATTGGGGCTTTGGCATCAAACAGACCTTTGAAATGGCGGATGG
>JBIPND010000471.1:0-3573 GCA_044374015.1 Luteolibacter sp.
CACCGCCGCCGGTAAAGTGGTCTACTATAGCTACTGGAAGAGTTCCTATCCCAAGCTAAAGCGCGGCGAAACGCTCACCTATCAAGGCGGCGAGTCCTTCAACGAAAACCCCGGATCCAACGGCTTGCCTGCCCTGGTGGCGATGAAAGCGGCCGAGGTTGTCTACGACCCCGCTACCCCGAGCATGGCGATTGGCGACGGAAATGTCGGCTCCTACAGCGCTCGCATCATCCGGCCACTGGATCGTTATCAAATCCCGCTCAGCGCCGATGCCATGGCGGCAGCCGGTTTCTCTCCCGCTTCACCGAAGATCCTGGTGGTCGGTTCCAATTGGTTTTTCAAGGATCTATCCGGCTCGCTTCAGAAGCGTTTCTTCTACGATTCACTCTCGGGCCAACTGGTCCTTCGCGGCTGTCTCAATGGCCGGGACTTGGGCGACCCTGCCATTTCCTCCGGCATCGAACCGGTCAACCTCCTTGAACCCAACGTTCTAACCAATGATGAACTTGCGGTTCTCAAATCGATCGCATCCGGAGGCGGAAGCACGGAATTCAATCTCTGCGTCGATAAGATCTTCGCGAAATGCCTCAACCCAATGCTCGTCCGTGAGGACGTCGCGCCTAACTTTCCCTCTGTAACAGGACTATATCTGGCAGGCCTGAAGGAGGCCCCGACTTACACCCAGCGTCTTGGCATCAACAGGAATCTCTATGCAGCCAATACGGACCTAACCGAAAAGCGGGCCAATATTGCTGTATTGGCGGCCACCTACGAGGCTGCGGCGGCGAATTGGCGTATCGTGGACTCCTTGCCTTGGACATGGTTTCGCTTTTTGTTTGGTGACGGATTGGTCAAAGAGTTTGTTGAAAATCTCACGATTTCCCGTAACAATCTTGCCGAGGGCACGGCTGCCGCGGCACGGGTCGAAGCCAGTATCAGCAGCATGGGTTTCCAGATCAGTCGGCTTCCTTCACCCGCTGTGTCGAAATATGCCCCCCTTGATAGCTTCGGTGTCGGTGCGGCGTTGGTCACCAATCCAAACCTCTTCGCCGAGTCGGAGTCTCAGAGCAGGTTTATCACCATCGCCGAGAACAACCGCATGGAGCTGAATGGTGCCCCGGTGAGCCTCCATATCGTCGAAATCACCCCGGAGCGGTATCGGGGAGCGGTCAAGGTCATCGAAGGCCAAGATGCTTTCAGCGAGAAAATCACCCTTCAACACAGTGCCGATTTCGGAGCGAACACCGGTAACATGTATTACGAATGGTGGATTCGCGATGCCGCCTCGCTCGATCTGGTGGCGACAGAGATCAAAGCGGATGGAACGCTCAAGCAGGTGGATTCCTCAGGAAACACTCTCTGGCAGGAGTATCTCCCGATGGATCGCCTGGCGAACGACAATCTCAATCTCCAGCAAAAGCACTTCGGCCTGCATTCCGTGGTCTTCGAAGGGCGTCCGGACGTGGTCTTGGCCGATAAACTGGTCTTGATGCGCTACCGCCACAAAGACGAGTCCGGATGGCGCATGGTTCCGCTGGGACGTCTGGCAGATATGACGATGTGGAGACCGGGAATGCCGGCCCCATTCCAGTGGGCGGGCGCCGCCAATTCACCGCAGCTTCAAGCCGACGGCAGCCTGCGCTATGTGCCCCAGTTGGTGATGGGGTGGGTGAAGCGTGTTCTGGATCGCATCAATCCCTACGAGGCGCGTTACACCGATTTCTTCGGGAACGAAAGCCCGGCCAGCTACACCAGCCAGATCCAGATCGCAGGGTCGCCCTTCGCCGGAAAAGTGGCACTCAATCCGGACAAGAACGTCATCGAGCGCACCGGCCTCATCGAGCTCTATGAAACGGTGCTTGCCAGAGCCCGGGAGCTCTCGATCGACAATTCATCCAACCCGGCATCGACAGCCGGCATCAACCAAGCGCTCCTGCTTGCGGCCACCCGCCTCTCGGTTTTATATGAACTCCTCGGTCGGGAAGCATACAGCGACGCCATCGACAACACCATCACCGTCAGGGGCGATGACAAGCAGGGACTGGCCAGCGCCGCATCCTTTACCCATGCTTTCCAGAATATGGAGCCCGATCTTCTCCATGAAGGTCTGGCCTTGCTCCGGGGCAGTGACTTCAGGAAAAGTTATCCGGTCTATAACCGCCTTTTCTGGAACTATGCAAAGGGACTTGGTGAGGCCGCTTATAACTCCACCTATAACATCTACGACGCCAACAAGGACGGCTTCATCAATGAGGACGACGCCCGCCTCTTATTCCCGCAAGGGCATGGTGATGCATGGGGGCACCTCCTCGCTGCGACTGACAAACACTACGCCTTGCTTCAGGCTCCCACCTTCAGTTGGAAGGCCCGGCCGGAGCTGTATTCGCTCATGCAAAATGTCCTGGAAGTGGACTACCTCGACGAAAAAACCTTCGCCCGCCTCGCTGCGGCCAAGGCACGGGCGGGCCGGGATATCGTTAAGGAAACCTATCGCCTCAACTATACCCAAAACCCATCGGGCCAGTGGCAGGGCTATACCGACGCCGCGGATCCGGCCAGAGCCTGGGGGGTTTCGGAATGGGCACACCGCGCGGGACATGCTGCATACTTCGATTGGTTGGTCGCGAACTCGCTGATGCCAGCCACCGCTGCGGGAGCGGTAGCGGGCACACCGGCGGAGAATCTCGATCGCATCGAACGATCCGGTGCCATCGACGAGGTGGGCGAGCTGGCTGGGACTTTCTCGCAGATCCAGAAAAACATGGACGAGGCAAACAGCGGCGCAAACCCCCTCGGGCTTGCGTCTGATGCGATCGCCTTCGACATCGATCCGAATTTCACCATCACTAGCTCGGCGGTTGAGGGGAAAACCCACTTCGAGCAGATTTACCAACGTGCGATCACCGCTGGGAACAACGCCGCGGAAGCGCTGGCATACGCCTGCTCGGTTAATAACAAGCTCAACGACCTTGGCAGCGATACCGACGCGACGATTGTCGATTCGCTCCGTCAGGATCTCGGATACCGCGACCGTTTGATCGCCATCTTCGGCCGCCCTTACAGCGGGACCATCGGCGCCGGCAAGGCCTACCCGTCCGGTTATGAAGGGCCGGATATCTTGTTCTATCAGTATCTTGATAAGACCAAGATCGATCAAATCGTTCCCGGCATCGAGGCCGCTCCGAACTTCGTCACCTGGCAGACGCTTTATGATCAATCGAAGCTGCTGCAAGCAAACGAAGGTTTGGTGAAGCTCTACAAGGATGTGTTCGGGCAATCGAATGCCAATAGCCGCTTGTCCGGTGCCTTCCTTGCAATGAGGAATGACAGCCAATACCGATTCGAGCCCGCCAACCAGCCGCTGACCTATCAATACAACACCGCCTCGAAGTATGGATTCCAATCGCTTGGAGACTGGGGCAACCGGCTCAGCTATGGCCGCACCCAGACGGCGCTGGAAGGAATGCTCACTGCGGAAATCGCCTTGGACCGGGCCCTGAACGAATACAACGGCCTGATGAATGACACGGAGGGCAAACTCAAGGTTCTCCAGAATCAGGTCGCTGCGTTCGA
>JBIPND010000156.1:0-6738 GCA_044374015.1 Luteolibacter sp.
GAGATGTCCCGTTGGGACAAAGAATTGGGCACCGACGTTCTGTTGGGGGTAACGTCGTCCATTCGTCGTCCATTCGTTCGTCCATTCATTCGTCCATTCGCCCATTCGCATCAAGTGAACTCCAAGGAGGAGCCGCGGGACGCTCACCGACCCACCGACCCACCGACCTAACGTCCCAACGGGACGGATCATCAAAGCCCGGCACGCAGCAGCGAGATATGGGAAATCCGGGTGCCGAGATCGCCGTGAAGATCCCTGGCGATCCGGAGGCGCTCGTCCGCCGGGCCGGGAAACGCGAAACTGATCGCCACCGGCACCTCCGGCACCGGCGCGGCCTTCGTGATCATCGGATACGTCATCCGCCTTGGCAGCGGAGAAACCGAACAATATCAGATAGATATATCCGATCAGCACCACGCCCCAGTCGTAAGCTAGATAGCGGACTGCACCAGGTTTGCCTGCAACCGGGTGAGATTGAAGTCGGCCTTGAACTTGGGGACCAGGAGGTCGTTCATGCAGGTGATGAAGCCCCGCATGCAAAACAGGGCGGTCACGGAAACGAAGGCGGATCGGTTGCTGGATCGGGCGGGTGCGGTGGCCATGGGGTTATTACCGGAAGAGAGCAAATGACGTCGCAACCGCCCCCGTCGCCACTCCGCACGGTCACCGACCCGCCGAAGAGCCGCGCCCGGTATTGGAAAAGATGCATGCCCATCCCCGGCCGTTGCGCGCTCGCTGCGGTGAGCGTGAACTCGCTGCCGTCATCCGCGATGGTCAGCGTGCAAGTGTCGCCTTCTCTCACACAGGCGATGGTGATCCGGGTGGCATGGCCGTGTTTGATCGCGTTGCTGATCGATTCCTGCACGATGCGGTAGAGATGGATCTCGGCGGATTTTTCCACCGCAAAACCCTCGCCGGCCGTGACTGTGCAGGTGACTTTCGTCAGCAGCTGGGTCCGCTCGGCGAGATCCTGCAAGGCGGCCACCAACCCCGCCCGCTCCAGTTCCACCGGATAATACGATTTTGCCAGGTTGCGGGTGGTTTTGATGCTCCCCCTGAGCGACTCGGCGAGCCGCGCGGCATCCCGCGCCGTGGGGTGCGACTGCGCCTGCAACTCGCGGGACAGCACCTCGGCGAGTATCGCGATGCCGACCAGTTGTTGGCCCAGATCGTCGTGAAGGTCCTGGCCGATGCGCATTTGCTGCCGCTCGCTGATTTGCAGGATTTCCGCTTCCAGTCGCTGGCGCCCGGCGATTTCTTCGCGCAGATCCTGAGTGGTCTGCTCGAGCACGTCGGTCCGCTCCTTGACCCGGGTTTCAAGGGAGGCGTTGAAATCCCGGAGCGCGTCTTCCGCCAGTTTGAGTTCCGAGATGTCGATGAAAGTGCCGATGCTGCCCCGGACCCTGCCTTTTTCGTCAAAAAGCGGGACCGCATTTCCCAGAATCCGGCATCTTCCACCGTCTGAGAAGATCACATCCAGCTCCGTCTCAAGCACTGCCTCGCCGGTCGCCGCCGCCTGCTGCATCGGCAGTTGGATGGGGGAGTTCGTCTCACCGACCCGGTGGATTTCAAATCCATTTCCCGGCAGGCTGGCGCTGAAATTGGCTGCGGCTGCGGGAATCCGCAGCAACCGCCGCGCGGCCGGATTCCCGGTGATGAGATGGGAGTCCGCGCCTTGGCCGATGAAGATGGCGACCGGCACTTCCCGCATCACGGTTTCGAGCTCCTCATTTCTCTCGCGCAGGGCCGCCTCGGCGTTTTTCTGCGCGGTGATATCGCGGCCGACGACGACCAGCAGCCGCGGCTGGGAGTCGGAATTCCACAGCGGCACTTTGATCACATCGAAGGTCCGCACCGACCCATTCACCTGCCGCAGTTGCACCATTTCGCGGACCGCCTGCGCCCGACTCCATACCAGCGGGTCGCTCACCTGGCAGCTCCTCAGGTCCGCGGCGATTTCCGCGGAAACCAATCCGGCGAGTTCCTCATCGGATTTTCCGAGCCACTCTACCTTCCCCAGCTCGAACAGCTGCAACGCCGCTTCGTTCGCCACCATCCACCGGCCGCGGGAGTCTTTCACCTGCACCGTGTCGGGGATGGCCTCGATCAGGGTGCGCAGCAGCTCGTCATTGGCGCGCAATGCGAGTTCGGCATTCTTCAACTGGCTGATGTTGCTGTGGGCGACGATCAGGCCGCCCACCGCGGTCGGCGCGGCGATGGCATGCATGAGAAACCACCGTTGTTCGGCCTCCGAATCGCACGGATATTCCAACCGGAACTCGTTGATCTCGCCATTCAGGATCGCTTGAAGTCCATCGAGGGCCTCGCGGGCGAGCGGCGAATCCGCCTCCGCCGCTTTGCGGACGACTTCCAGATAATTCACCCCGACACCCGCAACCGCGCCTCCCGGCAGCATGTTTTCCCGGCCAAACCGATTCCATGGCTCGTTCACAGTGGTGATCCCGCCATCTCGATCAAGGACGGCCACTTCCGCCGGAATCGCATCCAGCACCGCCGAGCGGAATTGTTCGTTGTGATGAATCAACTCCTCGGCGCGTTTTCTCTCGCTGACATCCCGGATCGCACTGGAAACCAACAGGCCTTCCTCCGCAGGGAGCGGACTCAGGCTGATTTCCACCGGAAACTCGCGACCACTTTTGCTCAGCGCAAGCAGTTCCACTGCGGTCGCCATCGGCTGGCATTCCGGATCCGCCTCACTCGGCCACCACTTCATGAGTGTGGGCGACCTCTGCCGCATTGCCAATCAGGCGCAGCATGTTGCGGTATGAGACCGCACCGATCCATCCCAGCAGCAAGAGCGCCAGTAGAAATGCAGCGAAGATGGGGGGACCGGTTCGGGCATTCATGACCAAAACAAGTGATGCTTAAACGGAACGGAGCAGCAGCTCTCATACACTGGCTTCTTCTTCACCTCAATCAAGCATCTTTCCCGCAGTCCAAGGTCTGGGGTCAGGTGGGAATGGCGCAGCAATGTTTGAACTTGCGGCCCGAGCCACAATCGCAGGGCGCGTTGCGGCCTTGAGTGCGAGCCGGCGCGGGCTTTGGCAACGCGGCAGCCGGCCGGCTCAACTGTCTCTGGTAGGCCCCGATGCCTGCGGCGGAGCGGAACAGCTGGTGGAGCGCGTCCTCCTTGATCGAGCCCATCAACACGGCAAACAACTCGTAAGCTTCGTTTTTGAACTCGACCAGCGGATCCTTCTGGCCCTGCGCCCGCAGGTAAACGCCGTCGCGCAATTCGTCCATGACGGCGAGGTGCTCCTGCCAGTGGCGGTCCACCGCCACCAGCACCATCCGGCGCTGTTCCTGTTCCAACAGTTCGGCGGGCAAGCCGGCGACGTATTGCTGATAGGTGTCCGTGACTTTTCTAACGAGAAGTTCGCAAACGGCGCTCCCGCCGAGGCCCGCCAGTTCCTCGTCCCAGCGGATGGGGATAAACGCGCGGAGTTGGCCGAGGAGGGAACCGAGGTCCGCGTCACGCGCGTCCGCCCCGTCGAGGTGTCTAACCACCATCCCGGGAACGGCTTCTTCAATGATATCATCAACCATGCGCCGCGGGTCTTCGGTGACCAGCACTTCGTTGCGGTAGCCATAGACGATTTCGCGCTGGAGATTCATCACATCATCGAAGTCCAGCACCCGCTTCCGGGCTTTGTAATCGCGTTGCTCAACCTGGATCTGGGCGGTTTCGACCAGCGACCCGAGCGAGCTGCGGCGGGACTTGCCTGCCTGTTCGATGAGCGCCGCCATTTTTTCCGGTGAGGCGTGATTGCGCATCAGGTCGTCTTCGAGGGAGATGAAAAACTGCGAGCGGCCGGGATCGCCCTGGCGCGAACAGCGGCCCCGCAGCTGGCGGTCCACCCGGCGCGAGGGATGTCGCTCGGTGCCGATGACCAATAAGCCGCCCAGTTCCGCCACGCCGGGTGCCAGCTTGATGTCCGTGCCGCGCCCGGCCATGTTGGTGGAAACGGTCACCGCCCCACGCTGGCCGGCGAGGGCGATGATGGCCGCCTCCTGCTCGTGAAATTTCGCGTTCAGCACCGAGTGGGGGATGGCCGCCCGTTTGAGCATCCGCGAGAGGGTTTCCGAGGCCTCGACCGAGGCGGTTCCGACGAGCACCGGTTGCCCGTGCGTGTGGGCCTCGCCGATCTTTGCGACCACCGCGTTGTATTTCTCGCGGCGCGTCCGGAAGATCTGGTCATTGGCGTTGATGCGGATGTTAGGCCGGTGGGTGGGGATGGGCAGCACATCCAGCTGATAGATATCGTGAAACTCGGCGGCCTCCGTTTCCGCGGTGCCGGTCATGCCGGCGAGCTTGTCGTAAAGACGGAAGTAGTTCTGGATGGTGATGGTGGCGAAGGTGATGGTTTCCTTCTCGATGGCGACGTTTTCCTTGGCTTCGACCGCCTGATGCAATCCATCCGACCAGCGCCGCCCCGCCATTTCGCGGCCGGTGCTTTCGTCGATGATCACCACCTTGCCCTCGCGGACAACGTAGTGGACGTCCTTTTCGTAAAGGCAATAGGCCTTGAGCAGTTGGGAGTTCCCATGAATGCGGGATGCGCGGTCCGCCGCCTCGCTCAGGACCGCCTGCCGCGCCGCAGCCCGCTCTAACGGGCTGAGACCCGGGTCGCGGTCGATGGCGGTGACCCGCAATTCCGTGTCGGGAAGGGTGAACGACTCCGGATCCCCGGGAGCCAGGAAAAGCCTGCCTTTTTCCATCAGGTCCGCTTCATGGGATTTCTCGCTAACCGTAAAGTATAGCTGCTCCTTGAGCCGTTGCTCGCCCTTGCGAAGCGCGCCCTGCTGATAGGCCAGCTCGGTTTTTTCCAACAGCCGCCGCAGTTCGGGATCCTCCAGGAAACGCATGAAGCGCCGGTTGCGGGGTTGGCCGAGTTTCAGCTTGAACAAACACTCGCCGGCGGCAGAGCGGTCGTTGGTTTCGAGATGCCGGGCCACCTCGTCGGCGAGCGAATTGCAGAGCCGCGTCTGTTGTTTCACGATCCGCTCGACGCTTGCCTTGAGCGCTTCGAACGGATGGCTGTTTCCGGACGCCGCACCGGTGATGATCAGCGGGGTGCGGGCTTCATCGATGAGAATGGAGTCCACCTCGTCGATCATCGCGAAGCTGTGCCCGCGCTGGACCTGGGCATCCGCCGTGGTGGCGATCCCGTTGTCCCGGAGGTAGTCGAAGCCGAATTCGGCGTTGGTTCCGTAGGTGATGTCGCAGGCATAGGCGTCGCGCCGGTTTTCGGGTTCCAGATCGTTGGTGATGCAGCCCACCGACAAGCCGAGGAAACGGAACAAAACGCCCATCCACTCGGAATCGCGCCGCGCGAGGTAATCGTTCACCGTGACCACGTGAACCCCGAGGCCGGTTAGAGCGTTGAGATAGACGGGCAAGGTGGCGACCAAAGTTTTGCCCTCGCCGGTCTGCATTTCCGCGATCATTCCGCTGTGGAGCGCGATGCCACCAATGAGCTGGACGTCGAAATGCACCATGTCCCACGTCATCGTCTGGCCGTTGACCACCGCCTCGGTGCCGCACAGGCGGCGCGCCGCGGTTTTGACGACCGCGTAGGCTTCGGGCAGGATCCGGTCGAGATACTTCGCCCGTGCGCCGGCGAAGCGGGGCTCGATTTCATGAAATGCGGCCTTCGCCTGCTCGATGTCATCCGGGGTCGCCGCCACGGTGCGGGGCAAGGAACGGAACTCCGGTCGCAGCGCGTCGAAACGCGCTTGAATCTCCCGCGCCGCGCTTTCGAGTTCGCTCGCATCCATGGCTTCCAACCGCATCCTGGGCGGGGCTGCTAGAGCCTGATAGCGATGCAGGTGGGTTTGCCAGCCGCGGGTGAGTTCGCGGAGTTGGTCTTCGGGTTCGCGCCGGAGCTTATCTTCAATTTCGCGGATCCGCGCCACCGTGGGCCGGATCCGGTTGACCTCGCGGTCGTTTTTGTTTCCCAGAAAGCCGGGGATGAGTTTGTGGAGCATGGATAAAATGGGGTAGCTGGGCTGATGCCCGAGTTGAGTGTCTAACAATGGTGGGCGTCCGATCCGGATGCCCTGGCTCAATGGCCGGTCCGCGGAATCAACCAGAGGATGATGCGCGAAATTTCCAGCCGATCATTTGCGATGCGGGCCAAACGGCCGATCACGCAGAAAAACCGTCGGGGTGAAGGATTCACCTCAAGCCGCCACCGGCGGAGCCCGTCCTTGCGCCACACCACGGCGCCAACTCGAGGGCGTGACGTCCGCCGGAAAATCCAGCTTCACGAACTTCGCGGCCGGATTGGGGGAGAGCGTGTCGCTCAAAGCAGCGGGCGGAACCAGCACCAGTGGGCTGCTGGCCCGTCCAGTCGTTTCGAGGCTCTTGCCAGAAAATGTTAGGGCGGCCTCGTCGACGGTATCGCTGCGGCGTGCCAGCGAATCATCCCGGCTGATCGCGTTGAACCCCAGCAACGCAACCAACGCGAGGATCCATGGGATCCACGTGATTCGTTGCGGGTGGGATTCATCGTTCATGGTGGATGCGGCATCAAGATCGCGACTGATGCCGGCATGTCAACAGTTTGCTTCGGGGCCTGCCCGGTTGGGCACGGCATTATTTTTTAAGCGCCAAGTGCATTACTGGCGCCTGATCCAGAGAAAATTCTAACAAAAGTGCCCGGTTTCGTCTCTGTTGGGCTCGCATGAAAGCCCTATTCGAAGAAAATACGATGG
>JBIPND010000155.1:0-6738 GCA_044374015.1 Luteolibacter sp.
CCATCGGCCGCGCCGCAGTCCCATCCGGTGCCTCCACCGGCGAAAACGAAGCGGTCGAACTCCGCGACGGCGACAAGGCCCGCTACCTCGGCAAGGGCGTTCTCAAGGCGGTTGAAAACGTCAACGCCACCCTCGCTCCAGCACTCCTCGGCTACTGCGCCACCGAACAAGCGTCCATCGACGCCACCATGTTGGCCCTCGACGGCACCTCGACCAAAAAGAACCTCGGAGCCAACGCCATCCTCGGCGTTTCGCTCGCGGTCGCCAAAGCCGCCGCCTCGCAGCTCGGCATCCCGCTTTACAAATACCTCGGCGGCCCGAACGCCAAGGTGCTTCCCGTGCCGATGATGAACATCATCAACGGCGGCGCTCACTCCGATGCGCCGATCGACTTCCAGGAATTCATGATCGTGCCCATCGGCGCGCCGACCTTCCGCGAAGCCGTCCGCTACGGTGCCGAAGTGTTCCACGCCTTGAAATCGGTCCTTCACGACCGCGGACTCTCCACCGCCGTCGGTGACGAAGGTGGCTTCGCTCCGAAACTCGCAGGTGCCGAAGACGCCCTCGCCGTGATTTGCCAAGCCATCGAAAAGGCCGGCTACAAGGTCGGAATCGACATTTCCATCGCCCTCGACGCCGCAGCATCCGAGTTCTACGACTCCAAGCAAGGTGCCTACGTCTTCAAAAAATCCGATAAGTCCGTGAAAAGCGCGGCCGAACTTGTCGATTACTACATCGGCCTGCAGAAAAACTACCCGATCATTTCGATCGAAGACGGTTGCGGTGAAAACGACTGGGACGGTTGGAAAATCCTCACCGACAAACTTGGCAAAACCACCCAGATCGTCGGCGATGACCTGTTCGTCACCAACGTCGATTTCCTCGCCAAGGGCATCCAACTCGGTGTCGCCAACTCGATCCTCGTCAAGGTGAACCAAATCGGTTCCCTCACCGAGACCTTCGACACCGTCGAACTCGCCAAGGAAAACGCCTACACCTCCGTCCTCAGCCACCGCTCCGGTGAAACCGAAGACAGCACCATCGCCGACCTCGCCGTCGCCACCAATTGCGGCCAAATCAAGACCGGCTCGATGAGCCGCTCCGACCGTGTCGCGAAATACAACCAACTCCTCCGCATCGAAGAGGAATTGGGCGATGACGCCGTCTTCGGCATCAAGAAGCTCAAAGTGCTTCAATAACTCAAGGAGTGTGGGCGTCCCGCCCACGCGTCTCTCTCTCAACGGCGGTCCCCAAAAGGACCGCCGTTGTCGTTCCCAGCCTTGCCCTCTCCCCCGATGTGTCACATCGACTTGGAGAGTTCAAAGAGATGGACTGAGTGCATGGCAGTGGTTGCGGCGTCTCACCACAACGTCCCGCCTCATTCATTTCATCACATGCCGGCTTGGCAAACGATTGCCGCAATACATGCAGTTGGGCTTGGTGGTGCTGGCCTTTTGCCCGCAATGAGGGCAGTCGATCACCTCGGCACCGATCTTCCCGTCAACCGACCCATCCCTCGCATCGACCTCCAGGATCTTCGCTTTGAGATGCTCGTCCGTGAATCCGATGTGATCCCGAAGCAGCTCCCACATGGCCTGGCAGGCCAGAGTCAGCTCCTCAAGCTCCTGCTTCGTATTGTCCTTTCGGGCCGAGAGACTGTCGATTTTCATCGAGGCGATCTCCGCCGCATTTCTGGCCTTTTCGATCTGATAGTGCTGAAGCACGTCCCAAGCTAAGCTCATAGGATGAATGGTGTTGGTGGGTGAGATACCGGGAGGTGAACCGCACTGATCCCGCCGGGATGCCTATCAGCGCGCGGCGGATCGGCAAGTTGAAATTTGGCTGGGGAGGCGGCGCGGAAGAATGAAAGGTTTTGACCACGGATTTCAGGATTTTCACGGATAAGAGGAAGAGCATTGAAATGGGAAATTTTTCGCCGATCCTGCGTATAGTCGGCCGTCATGCGCGTCACCCATGCCTTCATTGCGGCACTTCTTTCCACCTTCGTCTGCGGCGAGAAGGTTGATTTCAACACGCAGATCCAGCCCATCCTTTCGGAAAACTGCTACGCCTGCCACGGCCCGGACGCGCAAACCGTCGAGGGCGGGCTGCGGTTGGACACGGAGGAAGATGCGCTGAAAGGCGGCGAAAGCGGCAACGCCATCGTCCCGGGGGATCCCGGAAAATCGCTGATCCTCAAGCGCATCAGCCACAGCGATCCCGACGAGGTCATGCCGCCGCCGGACAAGAAGGAAAGGCTCAAACCGGAGCAGGTCGCGCTGATCCGAAAATGGATCGGCGAAGGCGCGGAGTGGGGCAAACACTGGGCTTTCGTCGCCCCGCAGCGGCCGGTCGTCCCCGCCGTGAAAGACACCGCCTGGGTGCAAAATCCCGTCGACCGCTTCGTGCTCGCGAAGCTGGAGGAACAAGGCATCGCCCCTTCTGCCGAGGCCGCGCCCGCCACCCTGTTGCGCCGACTCTCGCTGGATCTCACCGGGCTGCCGCCGTCGCCGGAGGAACTTTCCGCGCCCTTCGATTCCAGCCACGAAACCGCCCGCCTCATCGATAGCCCCCACTTCGCCGAGCGTTGGGCGCGTGAGTGGCTCGACGCCGCGCGCTACTCGGATTCGTCGGGCTACGAGAAGGATCTGCCCCGCCATCACCATTTTTACCGCGACTGGGTCGTCGGCGCGATCCACTCGAACCTGCCGTATGACCAGTTCGTGGTGAAACAAATCGCTGGAGACTTGTTGCCGGACGCCACCCAGGCCGACCGCATCGCCACCGGCTTTTTGCGGAACTCCATGACCAACGAAGAGGGCGGAGCGAAACCCGAACAATTCCGCATCGAGGGCATTTTTGATCGCATCGACGCGATCGGGAAATCGATGCTCGGCCTCACCGCGCAGTGCGCCCAGTGCCACACCCACAAGTTCGACCCGCTCCAGCACGAGGAATACTTCGGCATGTATGCTTTTCTCAATGGCATCGACGAAGCCTCCATCGCCGCCCGCACGACGGAGGACCAAAAAGCCACCGACGATCTCCTCGCGAAAATCGTGGCCATCGATCGATCCATCCGGGAGAAATCCCCCGAAGTCGAGGTTGCCTTCACAAAATGGCAGGCCGAAATGCTCGCCCTCCCGCGCACCGCATGGCACCCGCTCGAACTCTACCAACTCGGCGATTCCGGCCAGAAATATTTGCCGCTGCCCGACAAGTCGGTCATCAACATGGGCTACGCGAACACCCGCGGCACCGAGGAATTCACGGCCTCGCTGGCGATCCCGGAAATCCGCGCCGCGCGCCTTGAGCTGATGAACGACCCCTACCTGCCGATGTCCGGACCGGGTCGCTCGACGCGGGGAACCGGGGCGCTCACCGAATTCGTCCTCCATGCCGGTGCCGAGCCCGGGAAAGTGCAGCCGCTGAAATTTTACAATCCGTTCGCCAGCGTGAATCCGCCCGTCGTCCAGATCGACCCCATGCGTTTCCCCAACAATGAGAAACGCCAACCCTACGACCTCACCACCGGCCCCGCCGCGTACGCGTTGGATGGCGACCTGAAAACCGCGTGGACCCACGAGCGCGATCCCGCCCGCAACAACGAGCCCGCCGTCCTCACCTTCGAGCTCGCCGAACCGTTCCGGACGGGCGGCACCGCCCATTTCAAATACGACCTCGTCCAGCGCCACGGCGGCTTTAACTCGGACGACAACCACACCTACAATCTCGGCCGCATCCGCCTTTCCGTCGCCGCCACTTTGCCGAATGCCCTCGACCAGCTCCCGCCGCTGATCTTCGAAGCGCTGCTCGCCGCCCCGGAAAAGCGCAACCCAGATCAGGCCGCGCGCCTGTTCGCCCACTGGCGGGAAAACTCCCCGGCCCACGCCGCCGAGACTGCCGAAATCGGAAAACTCTACGCGCAAGTCCCACCGGCCACTTGGGCGCTGGTCGCCGCCGAGACCGCGAACCCGCGCGAGACCCGCCTCTTCGAACGCGGCGAGCAGACCCACCCCAAGCAGCTCGTGAAACCCCACGTCCCCGCCTTCCTGCATCCGCTCCCGCCGGGCGATCCCAGCTCGCGCCTGACTTTTGCAAAATGGCTGGTCGATCCGCAATCACCCACCTCCGCCCGCGTTTTCGTCAACCGGCTGTGGCAGGCTTATTTCGGCGTTGGGCTGTTGGAAACTTCCGAGGATTTCGGCCATCAGGCCGCGCAGCCGTCGCATCCGGAGCTGCTCGATTGGCTCGCCGTCGAGTTCATGGAAAGCGGTTGGGATGTGAAACATATGCACCGACTCATCGTCGGCAGCGCCACTTACCGGCAGGACTCCGCCGCCTCCCCGGCGCTGCGCGACATCGACCCGAAAAACCGCCTGCTCGCCCGCGGCAGCCGCCTCCGCGTCCCGGCGGAAACCGTCCGCGACATCCAACTCGCCACCAGCGGCCTGCTCGACACAACCCTCGGCGGCCGCAGTGTTTTCCCGCCCGCCCCGGGTTATTTGTTCCAGCGCCCCGTTTCCTATGGCCCGAAAACCTGGGATGTGGAGATCGATTCAAACCGCTACCGCCGCGCGCTTTACACCTTCCGTTTCCGCACCGTGCCGTATCCGATGCTGGTCGCCTTCGATGCGCCCAACGGCGCCGCCTCCTGCGCGCGGCGCAATGTTTCCACCAGTCCGCTGCAAGCGCTCGTCACCCTCAACGAGCAGGTCTCCGTGGAGGCCGCGCTCGGCCTCGCCCACCTGATTCTCAAGGATTCCGGCAGCTTGGAGGGAAGGATTGCCCGCGCCTTCCGCCGCTGCACCTCGCGCATCCCGGATGCGGAGGAAACCGCCGCGCTGGTTGCCGTTTATCACAGCGCCCTCGGCACCAGTCCCGCCGAGGCACAGTTGCTTTTGGAAAATTACCGGCCCGCCACCCTCGACCTTTCCGCCCATCCGCTCGCCGAGCTGGCCGCCGCCGCCACCGTCGCCCGCGTGCTGCTCAATCTCGATGAAACCATCACCAAAAATTGACCTCCAAGGGGAGCACATGCGCCCTCGCATGTTATTTTCGGCGCCCTCGCCGAAAATGGCGTCGATTTCCGTGCGACGTCTGTCTTTGGCGAGGGCGCCAAAGACAACACGCGAGGGCGCGTGTGCTCCCCAAACCCCTACCATTCACTGATCCCATGCTCCCGCCCTCCACCCTCGCCGCCACCCAGCGCTCGTTTTCGCGCCGCTGGTTCATGAAAGACTGCGGGCTCAGCCTTGGCTCGGTCGCACTCGCCTCGATGCTCGGCGAAGCCCGCGGCGCGCCGGTCACCAGCCCCCAAGCTCCCAAGCCTCCGCAGTTTCCCGCCAAGGCCAAAAACGTCATTTTCCTCTTCATGGGCGGCGCGCCCAGCCACCTCGACCTCTTCGACCACAAGCCCGAGCTCATCCGCATGGACGGGAAATCGCCGCCCGCCGAGCTGCTGAAAGGCTACCGCTCCGCCTTTATCCGCCCGGAAAACAAACTGCTTGGCTCGAAATTCAAGTTCCAACATTTCGGCAAGTGCGGCATGGAAATGGCGGAAATCCTCCCGCACCTCGGCTCCTGCGCCGACGACATCGCGTTGATCCGCTCGATGCACACCGACGCCTTCAACCACGCCCCCGCGCAAATCCTGATGTCCACCGGCTCCCAGCAGTTCGGCCGACCCTCGCTCGGTTCATGGGTCAGCTACGGCTTGGGCTCGGAAAACGCCAACCTCCCCGGCTTCGTCGTGCTCTCCTCCGGGGCCAAAGGTCCATCCGGCGGCAACGGCAATTGGTCCTCCGGTTTCCTGCCCACCGTTCACGACGGCGTCTCGTTCAACTCCGTCGGCGACCCCGTGCTCTACCTTTCCAACCCCAAAGGCATCACCCGCGACGCCCAGCGCCGCACCATCGACGCCGTGAATTTCCTCAACCACAAGCGTTTCGAGTCCATCGGCGATCCCGAGATCAACTCCCGCGTCGCCGCCTTTGAAATGGCCTTCCGGATGCAGGACGTCGCCCCGGAAGTCACCGACCTGTCGTTGGAGCCGCAGAGCATGCGCGACCTGTATGGAGCCGAACCCGGCAAACGCTCGTTCGCCAACAACTGCCTGCTCGCCCGCCGCCTCGTCGAACGCGGCGTGCGCTTCGTCGAGCTTTTCCACGAGTCGTGGGACCAGCACGGCAACCTCACCAAAGACCTCGAAAAAAACTGCAAGGACGTGGATCAAGCCTGCGCCGCCCTTATCCAGGACCTGAAACAGCGTGGTCTGCTCGACGAAACCCTGATCGTCTGGGGCGGCGAGTTCGGCCGCACCCCGATGGTCCAAGGCGGCAACGACGGTCGCGACCACCACCCCAACGCCTTCAGCATGTGGCTGGCCGGCGGTGGCGTGAAAGGCGGCACCCAGCTCGGAAAAACCGACGAGCTCGGCTTCAACGCCGTCGAGGACAAAGTCCACGTCCACGACCTCAACGCCACCATTCTCCACCTGCTCGGCTTCGACCACACCAAGCTCACCTACCGCTCCCAAGGCCGCGACTTCCGCCTCACCGATGTCCACGGCAACGTGGTGACCAAGGTTCTGGTGTGACCGCCGACACTTGTTCCGACTGGGCGCTTCGCCACGCGGTCCGGAGTTCAAGCTTTAGCTTGCCTCTTCAAGCGCACGGTAAACCGTGAACTCCGGACCGGTTTCCGGTGGCACACGGCCAAAGCGGATCGAGTCATTGC
>JBIPND010000158.1:0-6719 GCA_044374015.1 Luteolibacter sp.
AGAAGTTTGTTGAAGTAGCCGCGGAGTTCGGTTTCCGATTCGAGGGCGAGAACTTCTTTGGAGAGCTGGGTCATGGTTTTTTTACCGACGAGCACCGGGGTGTTTCCCAGATAGATCCGGTCATCAAGGGTGCGCCGAGGCTGTTTGTCGGGATCGCCGGCGGAGAGGGTGATGAGCGAATCCCAAATTTGTTCGGAGGACAGGCGCTCGATTTTACGGCCGTGGAAGTCGTCGCCGGCTTCGAGGGTCGAGGGTTTCGGGTTGGTGGCGAATTGGAAGGTGCGGGTCATCAGCAGCACGTTTTGAAAGGTGCGGAGATCGTAGTTCAAGTCGATCATGAGCTTGGTGAGAGAGGCGACGAGCGCGGGGTGATGGGTCTTTTCGGTGGGGACGAAAATATCGACCGGCTCGTAGATGCCCTTGCCCATCACGCGTTTCCACATGCGGTTGGCGATGATGGTGGCGAACTGGTTGTTGGTTTTGGTGACCATCCAATCGGCGAGTTTTTCCCGGCCGCCGGATTCGGCACGCTTTTCCGACATGCGGACGGTGCGGCCGAACGGGGTGCGCGCGCCGACGAGGGCGCCGGGAGTGGCGTCGCGATACTGATAGTCCATGGGCAGGGTGATTTGTCCGGAACCGGAGCCGGCGAGGGACATTTCGTAAACGCGGTCCCAGAGGACTTGGGCGAGGCGGTATTCCTCGCGCTTGGCTTTCTGATCATCCCGGTATTCCAGCCAGAGCGGGCGCATGTATTTTTGGTTCACCGTGGTCTGGCCGTGGGTGAAGGCGGCGAGTTCGTAGAAATCGTGGCGCTCGGTGGTGCCGAATGGATCGTCGTGGCATTGGGCGCACTCCATGCGCGCGCCGAGGAAGACGCGCATGGTGTTGGAGAGATTGTCGAGCGGCATGCCGCGATCGCGGGTGTAGTAACCGACGGCGGCAGTCTTCGGGTCCCAGCCATCGCCGGACGAAGCGACCAGGCGGGTGGTGAACTGATCCCAAGGCATATTGTCGGAAATCGCATTGCGGACCCAGTTGCGATAGGGTTCGTTATTTCCAGTGCTGCCGACCCGGCCGTCGGTGATGCGGAGGAGGTCGAAGGCCCAGTTCGTCATGTGGCTGGAGAATCCGGGGGATTTCAGCAGATAGGTGACCAATGCCTCACGCTTTGACGGGTCCTCGATTTCGAGAAAGGCGAGGGATTCCTCGGCGGTCGGGATGCGGCCGACGGTGACGAGAAACGCACGCCGGAGGAAGGTGGCATCATCGGTCACTTCGGGCACGGCCAGCTTGCGGTTGCGATAGAACGAGGCGATGTGCTGGTCGATTTCCAACGCGGCTTTTTTCAGAGCTGCCGGATCTTGGGAGGCCTTCGCGGGTTTGGAATCCTGGGCGACGAGGCCACCGAGTGAGACCACCATCATGGCAAGCGTGAGTGTGAGAGAAATTTTCATGGGTTTTGGATACCTGCCGAAATTATCAGGAGGAATGTTGAAGTCAATTTACCGTTTCATTTAGCGTCGAGAGGATTTCGCGGAGGATGGGCAAATCGGCGGGTGCCCAGGGGAGATCGTCGAAATTTTCCGGCAGGCACCAAAGGAATCGCTCGTGCTCCACCGCCCGAAGCGTTCCGGCCATGATCCTGCAACGGAACGGCAGCAAGCGGATGGATTTTTCATCATAATGCCAAACGACCGGTGCCAACGGCAGGCCGACTTCGACATCGACGGCCAACTCCTCCCGCAGTTCGCGCAGCAGGGCCGCGGCCGGGGTTTCCCCGACCTCCACCTTGCCACCCGGAAATTCCCAGAGTCCGGCCAGATGGCTTCCATGCGGACGAAGACAAGCAAGGAAGGCACCTTCCGGGTTTTGAATCACTCCACAAACGACATCAATCATCTGTCGGAAAACTGAGGACGGAGGCGGGCGGCGTCAATCCGCATCCCAAGCGCGGGACCGGACATAAAAAAACCGCCGGAGGGGATCCGGCGGTTTTCAGAGTGAATTTTCAGATCGAATTAGGCGAGGGTGCCTTCTTCTTTGTCGCAGTCACCGTCTTTGTCTTTGCACTTGCCAGCGAGGGTGCCTTCTTCTTTGTCGCAGTCACCATCTTTGTCTTTGCACTTGCCAGCGAGGGTGCCTTCTTCCTTGTCGCAGTCACCGTCTTTGTCTTTGCACTTACCAGCGAGGGTGCCTTCTTCTTTGGCTTCGTCCTTGTCCTTGTCTTTGCATTTGCCGGCGAGGGTGCCTTCTTCCTTGGCTTCGTCGCCGTCCTTGTCCTTGCACTTGCCGGCGAGGGTGCCTTCTTCTTGTTTAGCCTTGTCGCACTTGCCCTTTTCGCAATCGGCGGCGATGGCGAGAGGAGCGACCATGAATGATGCGCAGAGAGCGCTGAGGAGCAGTTTCATATTTTTTAGTTGGTAGGTTGTTGGATTTTGGAAGCCGGGTTCATCATACCCGCAAGTCTGACTCGCGCTAGAGGAAATTATTCCAAGAATTTTCATTTCCCGGAAATCCGGCGTCGAACACCAGCAGAACTCCGCCCACGACAGAATGTTTCTGTGGAATTTAAAAATAGTTTTGCGCGTGGGATCGTTTGTCTTTGAGCTTGGCCGCTGTCAGCATCTGCCGTATTCCCCAGCGCCAGCCCGTGTCATTCACCCTTCTCGCCACCGATCCGCATTCGTCCGCACGCTGCGGGAGCCTTGTTTTGCCGCATGGCACGGTGGAAACTCCGATTTTCATGCCGGTTGGCACGCAGGGCACCGTCAAAACGCTGCACCCCCTTGAACTCGAAGAACTCGGGGCGCAGATCATCTTGGGCAACACCTACCATTTGTGGTTGAGGCCCGGCCACGAAATCATCCGCGATCTGAACGGGCTTCATGGATTCAGCACCTGGAAAAAGCCGATCCTTACCGATTCCGGCGGCTTCCAAGTTTGGTCGCTGGCGAAATTGCGCAAAATCACCGAAGAGGGCGTGCGTTTCCAAAACCACCTCGACGGCTCGAAAATGATGCTCACCCCGGAGCTCAGCATGGAAATCCAAGCGGCACTGGGGTCCGACATCGCGATGCTGTTCGACGAGTGTCCTCCCTACCCCTGCGACGAGGCCTACGCCGCCAAATCGCTTGCGCTCACCAGCCGCTGGGCTGCCCGCTGCAAGGACTGGGTCACCACCCACGAACCTCGCTCCGGCGACGGACCGCAGCAACACTTTGGCATCGTTCAGGGCTCGATCTTCGCCGATTTGCGCGAGCAAGCGGCCCGCGAGCTGGTCGAACTCGGCTTCGACGGCTACGCGATCGGCGGAGTGTCGGTCGGCGAACCGGAGCATGAAATGTTCCGGGCCATTGAAAACGCGGTGCCTTTCCTACCCCACGACAAGCCCCGCTACGCGATGGGGCTCGGCACACCGCCGCAGATTTTGGAAATGATCGCCCGTGGGGTGGACATGTTCGACTGCGTGATGCCCACCCGGATCGCCCGCCACGGGATGGCCTTCACCCTGGACGGCCCGATCAACATCAAGAACCTGATCCACGCCAAGGATCCGCGCCCGCTGTGCGAAAGCGCGCATCCCCACGTCGCCGGATTTTCGCGCGGCTACCTCCGGCACCTGTTCCGCGCGGGCGAAATCCTCGGTTTGCGGTTGCTTTCCTTTCACAATCTGCATTTCTACCTGCGCCTCGTCGCCGGTGCGCGGGAGGCAATCGCCGCGGGGAACTTCCCCGCCTACAAAGACTCCTTCATCCGGCGCTACACTCGATCCGAATCCTTATGACCGCAATCCACGCTTCCATCGCCCACCTCATCCTTGCTCAAACCCCCGCGGCGCCGCCAGCCGGACCGGCCGGTTTGCTAGGCAATCCGCTGATCATGATGGGCCTGATGGTCGTCATGTTCTACTTCCTGCTGATCCGCCCGCAACAGCGCCAGCGCAAGGAAATGGCCGCCCGGATCGCCTCGCTGCAAGCGGGCGATAAAGTTGTCACCTCCGCCGGCATCCACGGCATCGTCCACAATGTGAAAGAACACACCGTGGTCGTCAAAGTGGCTGAGGGCACGATGCTCGAGTTCGACAAACCGGCGATCGCATCGGTCCATAAAAAAGACGTTTCCGCGAAGTAACCCACCCCGCTTTCATTGATTCCGCGCCCCGTTTTGGAGCCACACCACCGACGTTTCCACCATGCTTGCCATCTCATTTTTTGAAGACCCACTGACGCTGTTCCTCACCGGACTGGCGCTGATGCTGCTATTTTTCTGGTACTTCGCGACCGAGATCGAGCGCCGCAAGCGCAACGTCGGCACGGTGTTGCTGATCGGGGTTTGCGCCCTTTGTTTGATGGCCGTCACGCCACCCAAGGAGCGCCTCAAGGGCGGCATCGACATTCTGGGAGGGAATTCATTCTCGCTGCGGATCCAGCCCAAGGAGGCCGAAAACGGCACGCTGATGCCAGTGACCAAGGAGCAGGTGGACCAGGCGATCATCGTCATCGGCAAGCGCCTCGACAGCATGGGCACCTCCGAGGCCCAGATCGCACGTCAAGGCGAGGACCGGATTTCCCTGCAAATGCCCGGCGTCGAGCCTGGCGACTCGGAGCGCATTCGCGAAACTTTGCAAAAAGTGGCCAAACTCGAACTGCGCGAGGTCAGCCCGCGCAATGACGAGCTCGGCCCTGACCAGAAAACCCTCGCCGAGCGTGTCGAGGCCGGCAGCGAAATCGTTCCCGGCTATCGTGCTTACAAGCTAAAGCAAAAGGACGCGGAAAACACCGAGACTCTCCGCCCGATCCTGCTCCGCCGCAAAATGGCGCTCGGCGGTTCGGACATCGCCAACGCGGTCCCTTCTCCCCAACAGGGCGACGCCGTTTCCATCACCCTCAACCGCGACGGCACTGATAAAATGATCGCCCTGACCAAGGACATGCGCCCCGGAGTGGACCGCATTGCGATCGTGCTCGACGGCGAAGTCATCAGCGCGCCGGTGGTCAACCAAGTGCCGCTTGGCAAACAATTCATCATCGAGGGCTTGAACGAACCCGGTGAAGTCCAAAGCCTCGCGAATTCATTGATGAATCCGCTGGAAAACGCGCTCGTCGTCGAGTCGTTCAGCAGCGTTTCCGCCACCCTCGGTTCCGCCGTCGTGCAACAGGGCATTTGGGCGGGCATCATCGGCCTCTCGATCACCTTTGTTTTCATCCTGATTTACTACCGCACCGCCGGCCTGGTGGCTGCCGGTGGCCTCATTGTAAACGGCATCATCCTGTTTGGAGTGATGGCGATGTTCGGCTTCACCTTCTCTCTCCCCGGGATTTGCGGCATCATCCTGTCCATCGGCATGGCCGTCGATGCCAACGTTCTGATTTACGAACGCCTACGTGAGGAAATGAAAGCGGGCAAAACTCTCAAAAACTCCATCGAGGCATCTTACGACAAGGCTTTCAGCGCGATTTTCGACGCGAATATTACCTCGTTGATCACTGCCGTCATGCTCTATGCCTTCACCAGCGGCTCAATCCGCGGATTCGCCGTGACGCTGACCATTGGTATCGTCGCTTCGATGTTCTCAGCAATTCTGGTCACCCGGGTACTCTTTCGTTGGGGGATCGATACCAATTTGCTCAGCAAACTTACATTCCTGGACCTGATTAAATCGGCGAACTTCGATTTCATGGGCAAGCGCCGGGTCTGTGGACTGGTTTCCGTTGGCCTGGTCCTCGCCTCGCTGGTGGCATTCGGCATCCGCCAAGACCGCGCCTTGGGCGTGGACTTCACCGGCGGCACCGTCATTCAGTTCCAGTTGGGCAAGGAGCTGCAAATCCCGGTTGCTGACGTTTCCAAAGCCTTGAGCACCTTGACGCTTTCCCGTGCCGCTTATCCGCAGGAGGAAAGCAACATCGCCACCGGCACCCTTCTGAAAATTCGCGCCGATACCAAGGACGCTGCGGCGATCGAGGCCAGATTGCGCGAGGCCATTCCTGCTCTCGCTGAAAAAAGCGCGGACGGCGAGTTTGTCGTCCAAGCGAGCAAGGACGAAATGTCCGCCCTCACCGGTGCCAATTTCGCCCAGGAATCGCTGATCGCCCTCACCTTGGGCCTCATCGGCATCTTCCTCTACATCACCGTGCGCTTCGAAGTCTCGTTCGCGGTCGGTGGTTTCATCGCCATCCTCCACGACGTGCTGATCTCCGTCGGCCTGGTGGTGCTCTTCGGCGGGGAACTCTCCCTCATCCACGTCGGCGCGATTCTGACCATCGCCGGTTACTCGATCAACGACACCATCGTCGTCTTCGACCGGATCCGGGAAAGCCTGAAATTCCGCCAAGGTTCGACCGAGGAAATCATGAACGAGGCCATCAACGCCACGTTGTCCCGCACCGTGTTGACCTCCGCCACCACGATCGTCACGGTTGCGATTCTCTCGTTCTTTGGGGGTTCGGGCCTGCGCGATTTCTCCGTCATGATTCTGATCGGTCTGTTGGTCGGCACCTATTCCTCGGTGTTCGTCGCCTCGCCGGTGGCGCTCTGGTGGAGCAGCCGCAAGGGTGGCAGCCTGCGCACGGACGTGCTCGCCTCGACCGCCAAGGCCGAGTCGATCGCCGCCGCCCCCTGATTCATTCCTACAAAAAAGCCCCGCGTTCTGATGAACGCGGGGCTTTTTTGTTGCCGGAGTTAATCACTCCTTGGCCGGCGGAGCGTCTTCTGGGGAA
>JBIPND010000157.1:0-6719 GCA_044374015.1 Luteolibacter sp.
AAGCGCTTTTTTTCCGCATCCTCCTCGACGGTGCTGATTTCGGGGTCCTCGGTGAATTTGATGCGGTCGGGCCAGGCGGCCTCGAAATTGAGCGAATCCGTGTCCTCGGCGGATTCTTTTTCAGGGGTGACCTCGGTGTCGGATGCGGTGGTTTTTTCCCGGTTTTCGGACACGTAGTTGCCATCCTCGGTGGAAAGCTTGGCCAGTGGGAAGGGCACCTCGCGCCCATCCGCCAGCTTTAAAACGACGTTTTGGGCATCGGCACGGACGAGGGTGGCCTCGATCTTGCGGCCTTGGTGGTCCGTCCACGAGCGCGTTTCGAGGGCGGCGGCGAGGCCGCTGAGGCAGAGGAATATCGAGAGGGTGCGCACAGTGGTGGGGGTTTGGTGGAAACTTCCCAAAAACTGAATGGTATTTTCGAAAAGGAAAGCCCGGAGCTTGCGATGGGGCTTGGGGACGGGCCGATTTGGGAATGTCCGGTCTTTGGCAAGTCGGGCTTGGAAATCGCCGGAGCCGCGCCATGATGCCGACGAGACCATGGAAGATATTGAAACGAAGGATGAAGCGGCTGGCGAGGCCCAGGCCGTGGTGGTGCCAGGATTGCGTCAGGATTTGGCGGTGCTGATGAAGGTGCGGCTGAACTTTTTCGTGCTGGTGACCACGTTTTTCGGCTTCCTGCTCGCCTCGCGCGGCGGGGAAATGGAGTGGATGAAGTTGCTGCACACGATCATCGGGGCGGCGGCGGCGGCTTTCGGCTCGGCGGCTTTCAATCAGCTCATGGAGGTGGATCTGGACGCGCGGATGAAACGCACGGCGGACCGCCCGCTGCCGTCGCGGCGGATGGACCCGCTGGTCGCGTTCGGGATCGGCTGGGTGCTATCGGCCATCGGCATCATCCACCTCGCGGTGCAGGTGGGAAATCTCGCGGCGTATCTCACGGCGGCGACGGTGGCCATCTACGTGTTTGTTTACACGCCGCTGAAACGGGTGAGCTCGGTCAACACGCTGGTCGGCGCGATCCCCGGCGCGATTCCGCCGGTGATCGGCTGGGTGGGCGCGGGCGGGGCGCTCGGATGGGAAGCCGGGTTTTTGTTCGGGCTGTTGTTTTTCTGGCAGCTTCCGCATTTCATCGCGATCAACTGGCTGTGCCGCGACGAGTATGAATCGGTTGGCTATCAGATGTGGTCGAACGGCGATCTATCGGGCAGGAAAAGCGGCCTGCTGGCGGCGATGTTCGCGCTGGGGCTCGCGGTGTTCTCGCTGATGCCGGCGTTTCTCGGATTCGCCAATTTGCTGTGGACGATCGTGGGGCCGTTGCTGGCGTTCCTGATGATGGCGCTGGCGCTGAGGTTTTCCCGCGATGGCGAACGGGCTTCCGCGCGAAAATTGTTTTTCTTCACGCTGCTCTATCTGCCGGTGGCGCTGCTGGTGCTGGTCGTCGCCTGGAAACCGCTATGAAGAAACTGATAGAGTCCACCCGCAAGCTCGCGGATGATCTGCGGGATCTCGAATTCTCAGCTCCGGTGGCCTACGTTTACCGCACCTTGGATTACACCTGGGCGGCGCAGCGGCAATACCTCGAACGCTACGCGATGGGAAAAAAGCGGGTCGTCTTCCTCGGCATGAATCCAGGCCCGTTCGGCATGACGCAGACCGGCGTGCCATTCGGCGAAGTGGCGGCGGTGCGCGACTGGATGGGCATCGAAACCGCCATCGACAAGCCCGCGCGCGAGCACCCGAAGCGTCCGATCGAGGGCTTCCAGTGCAAACGCTCCGAAGTGAGCGGGCGGCGGCTGTGGGGATTGTTCGCCGAGCGCTTCGGCACGGCGGACGCCTTTTTCAAGGACCACTTCGTCCTCAACTTCTGCCCGCTGGTGTGGATGAGTGAAACCGGCGCGAATCTAACACCTGATAAACTTTCGTCCTCCGAGATGGCGCCCGTCGAGCGCGCGTGCCAGGAACATTTGCGGGAAGTGATCGGTCTGCTGCAACCGGATTTTCTGATAGGCGTCGGCGCGTTCGCCCAGGAACGCCTGCGCCGCGCGGCCCAAGCAGGCGGCAGCACGGCGGTGGTCGGCAAGGTGTTGCACCCCTCGCCGGCCTCGCCTGCGGCCAACCGCGGATGGGCGGAAGCGGCGGGCCGGCAGTTGAAGGAACTCGGCGTCTGGTAGAAATTCAGGCGAGCGTTTTCTGCAATTCCTCGATTAAGCGCGCGTCCCCGCTGCGGCCGACGTGTTCGAGCGACTGGTGCAGATTGTTCAACAGGCGCAGCAGAATCGTGCCCGAATCCGCCGTCTGGCGCAGGATCGCACGCTGGGTTTTGCTCAACTCCGGACTCTCTAACAATGTTGACTGGAGATGGATCCGCCCGCGGTCGAAACAATCGATGATGATCGGATAGCCGTCTTCGAAAACGCGGCACATGAAGTGGCCGGGGAAATTCACGCCCTCGACTTCAAAGTTGAGCCGGCGGCCCACCAGGATGAAAATCAGGCAGAGCCCGAGCGGATTCGAGTGCCCTTCGGCGATCGACCAGGCGAGGTCCGAGTTGCGGGGATCATAGTAGGTTGATTGGTTTCCGCGGAGCCGCGCTTCCTCAAACAGAAAAGCGCGCAACTCCAGCGCGGAGCTGATGCCTGCCTCTTCCGCCTCCTCGGCTAGCAGATCGAGCGCATCCACCAGCGGCTGGCGCAGGGCGATGCCGTCATGCAGGAAGTCGGATAGAATCCGGAGCAGCGCTTCGACGGTTTCCCAATCCTCGCCCAAGGCTTTGGCCCCGCCGGTCGGGGCGATCCAATCGCGCACCAGATTTTCGCGGCGCGCCGGGCTGAGCATTTCAGAGAGTAGCGATTTTTCTTCGCGGGTTAGGATGCGTGGCTGGGTGGCGAGCCACTCGCTGATGTCCCCGCCGCACAAGGCCAGGCGCTCGGCGACCCGCGCGCGCACGGCCGGGGTCTCGTCGTCGAGAAGCCGGAGCAAGGCGTCGAGTTCCGCGGGCGCGGGCGGCGCGGCGTTGGTGTTAGTTGGCACCCGGCGAGCGTGGGCACTTGCTCGACCCATGTCAACGTGCCCTGTCGCCTTGGCGGAATTGGGAAACGCAGGAGATCATCCCCAAGGATGATTTTGATGAAAACGCGACGGGGAAATCCGCATCGAGCCGGTTCCTAACGGGAGCGGCGGGCATGACTTGTTAGCGGTTTCGGGAAACCACTGGCAGCGGCTCGCGTTCGAGGGCAGGAAGTCGATGGAACTTGCCGTGAAGCCGGATCTGCAAGCGACCGGAGTTTTCCCAAGCGCGTTCAATCCGAACCGTCTGTTGATCGCGACGGCGGACCCGCTGCGCTCCATCTGGCTGGAGACCGAGGACGGTGTCGATTTTGAAAAGCGGGATGTCGGGGCGTTTGAAAACCGGTTCTGGTATGACCTGGCGCCGAAACACGCCGGCGCGACGGCGGACTGGAAATCGCCACCGGAAGGCGAGTATGTGCGCAGCGCCGCGTATGCCCACTTGCGGGTCGAGGGCGGTGGTCCGCGCGCGAATGATCCCGCCGGTATGGAGGCCGCGCCGCTGTGGACCGCGGCGGAGGCGGACGCGTTCGGACAGCGGATCTTCGGGAAATTTGACCTGCCGCTCACCGAGCAACCGATTCGGATGTGGGAGCCCACGTTCACCCACCGGATGAGTTCCTGGTTCAAGCCATGGCTCGAAACCAAGGACCCCCGCAACGGGCTTTCGCGCTACAGCGCGCTGGATCGCGACGGTCTAACCGACGATTACGAAGAGGGAGTCGGCGAGAAAAAAAGCACCTTCCTCATATCCACCTATGCCTATGGTTTGCCCGCGCTCGACAGCCTGTTCAATCAAAGCCTGCGCGGATTTCTCAACCGGTTGAGTCCGCGCTTCCGCGAGCACCCCGAGCAGGTATTTTCGATGGAGCCCAACCACGAGCACGAGATCAACATCGGTCGCAAGAAATCCGCAGGAGACTACAACCCGAAGATGGTCGAGGGATTTTTCCTCCATCTCGTGGGCCTCTACGGCGGGGATCTGGCGCACTTGAATGATGTGATGGGCACACCGTTCACCAGCCACTTTGACGCGCCGCGAAACCTCGGCCGCGGCGCGTGGGACGAGATGAAGGACGGGAATCCGTTTTACGAGGCCTGGTATTTTTACAACCGCCAAGTGATCAACCGGCGCATCGCCAACACTTTTCGCGAGAGTTTGTTAGCCGGATTTCCTCCGGAGGTGATCAAGTCCCATCAGATTCCGGATTCGTATGCGGTGGCCTCGACCAAGGAGTTCAGCAGCACCCAGGCGCGGATCACGCCGGTGGACTACGCGCTGTCGGCAGGCGTGGGCTTCGGTTTCACGCGCTACGGCGTTTGGTATAAAAGGCGACATGATGGCTGGCGGTCATTCGTCGGGTTTCGACAGCATCGTGCTCGGTGAATACAACGCTCTATCAGCAGCAGAGAAACCCGCGGTGGAGCAGTTGAAGTATATCTTTGAAAACGGCGGGGTGGGGGTGCATTGCATGTATTGGCCCACGGCGTGGAATCCCAAATCGCCCGAGTTCAACCAAACCATGGCGGCGGCGGTGGCGCGGTTGCGCGAGGAGGAACGTCCGCGCCCCGGCTATGCGGGTGGGATCGGGCGGGTGGTTCCTTTCCGCGAGGGCGGCCGGGTGATGAACATCGCGTCGCTCGGCACGGGCGAGCGCCATACCGGGCTGATCAAAAGCCTGCGCGAAGACGGAACCTGGGAGGGCTCGGTGTATGCGGTGCCTTTCCGCACGGCGATCCGCGTCGAGGAGGTGGCCACCCGCAGCGAGGGCGCGCGGATTTCGAGTGCGGCGGTCGATGGTCTGGAAGGTGGTGATCAGCTGGAAATGAATTTCCGCGCGAGTTCGCCCGCCGCCACGAAATTGCGTTTCGCGGTGACCCACCTCGGGACTGCCCTTCCGGGCCTGAGCCGGGAGTTCGAGGTGACACCGAAGTCGAAATATTTCCGGCTCGTCGTGCGCAGCCCGCTGCCTGCCAGCGGAATCGTGCTCACGCTCGAACACGGCGGCAGCGTGAATCTGGCCGATCTCAAGCTGCTCCGCCAAACCGCCGAGATCGCCCGTCTTCACCGCGGGAAAATGACCGGCGTGCGCAATCGCGGCGGCGTGACCTTTGATTTGCTGGGGCCGTGACGGCTCCAGCAGGGCCGGTCGCCGCTGCGCGATTCGGGCCCGCTGTATTTTTTGTCTCCCCGCAAAATCATCCCTAGGGGTGATTGCCCGCAACCCGGTCGCGGTAGATAATTCCCCAGATCGTCCCTGGCGGAAACTTCGCCGGAGTTCCTTTGTATTTTATCTTGTTCACCCACTCATGAAGTCACTGCTCCTGTTGCTCGGCCTAACCGTTCCCCTGCTTTCCGCCGTCCCCCGCGCCCATGAACTTCGCTGCGAGTATCATGCCAGCCCGCTTGCCATTGGAACCGGCAAACCGCGGTTCTCGTGGAAACTGGCCGCCGCCGACCCCGCCGCCCGCGGCCTGAGCCAGTCGGCTTATGAAATCCAGGTCGCCGCAGCAGGCGAGGGGTTTGACGGGAAATCACTCTGGTCATCCGGGAAAATCGAGTCCGCCGCCACCGACCAGATCGAATACGCGGGCACCCCGCTGGGTTCCCGCGACCGCGCGCAGTGGCGCGTCCGGGTGTGGGGCGCGGGCGGCGAGGTTTCCCCATGGAGTGAGCCCGCCGCGTTCGGTGTCGGATTGTTAGAGGCGGCGGATTGGAGCGCGTTGTGGATCAGCTCGAAGAACGACCACTCGTTTGTCACCCGGGAAAACATCCAGAATTTCGTGGATGACCCGAAACGAGGGGAAATCACCGTCACTCCGGCAAAATATTTCCGCAAGGAATTCGATGCGCCGGCGATCGTCCGCGCCACCATCCACGCCACGGCACTCGGAGTTTATACGCTGGAGGTCAATGGCACGCGTGTCTCCGACGAGCGCCTCGCCCCGGGTTGGTCCGCCTATCAGCGGCGCATCCACGCCCAGACCTACGACGTCACGAAACTGGTCCGCGAGGGGAAAAACGCGATTGGCGCGACGCTCGCCGACGGTTGGTATTCCGGCTACGTCGCCTACGGGCTTCTAACCGACCAGGAAGGCCTCGTCCCCGGAATCAATGGCCGCTACTGCTACGGCATCTCGCCGGCCGTCCGGGTTCAGTTAGAGCTTGAGCTGTCAGACGGCAGCCGCCAGACGATCATCACCGATCCCAGTTGGAAGAGCTCGCTCGGTCCCCTCACCGAGAGCGACATCCTGATGGGCGAGTCCTACGACGCCCGCAAGGAACTCACCGGCTGGACCACCGCCGGCTACGACGACGCGAAATGGGAGTCCGCCGTTTGCAAGACCGGCTCGAATGCCAAGGTCGAGCCGCACCCCGGAGTTCCAGTTAGAGCCATCGAGGAAATGGCGGCGAAAACCGTGACGGAGCACAAGCCCGGGGTCTTTATCTTCGACCTCGGCCAGAACATCTCCGGCCTCATCCGCTTGAAAGTCAAAGGCAAGGCCGGTGATAAAGTCACCATCCGCCATGCGGAAATGCTCCACAACGACGGCCGCCTCAGCACCGAAAACCTGCGCTGCGCCCGCGCCGTGGACACCTACATCCTCAAGGGCGATCCCGCCGGAGAAATGTGGACGCCCGAGTTCACCTA
>JBIPND010000007.1:0-18183 GCA_044374015.1 Luteolibacter sp.
AGTGGCCGCCGCCAACGCTTCGAATACCCGGGTCTTTTCCACAGCCGCTAGATCCGGCCACCGGGGCAATGCGCCGTCCCTCCAGCAGTCGTGGAAAAAACGTTTCAACGCCTCGCGGTCCGCAAGAAACCACGACTCCATGCAGCGGACCATCAGGAAAACATCGTCCTCGCCCGCTCCCGAAGGTTTCTCCCAGCCATCGCGTGCTTTGAGGTGTTGCCAGGCTGTGTGTTCGGGGGCGACCCCGTCTTCGCTATCGGCCAGAAGCAGCGGCAACTCGTCGGGCTTTCTCGTTCTTACGGCCGTTTGATAGGCGTCAAACGTCTGCGTCCGGCCGCTGCCTCGAAAGGTCGCGGGCATCTTCCGCGGCGCCCCCAGCCCTGCCTTCTCGAAAAACCCGGGCCCAAGCCGCACGAAACGCCGTGTCCTGAAGATGTGAGTCGCCTCCTCCCTCGATATAAATTTTGATTTTCACCAGCGATTCCCTCCGATTTCACCTTTGCTCCACAAGTCACCCAGCGAGTATTTTTCTAACCACTCGCGCAGGTCTTCAGCATTAAGTCGCGCCCGCGCGGGTGAATCGCGAATGCGGAGGCCGATGAAAAGCGCATCTTTTCCTCTTCCCATCCACCCCGCAGCCGCCCCGACCATGCGGGCGACCATGTCGGCGGACCGGGCCGGCTCCGCCCTACCTCAATTCCTCCTCACCCGGAAATACCACTACGCGGGTTCGTGATGGTGACAAAACGGGTGATGGCCGCATTTTCCCCAGCCATTTCGGAATTGAATTCTGTCGATCCGGGCTTGCTCGCCCGAATCTCCTGCGCCAACTTCGCTTCAATCATGAAACTCGCCTGCTTCCTGCTGGTTCCCGCAATCGTCTCCTGTGCCAGTGGTCCCGGGCCCGTCGTTCCTGAAACCCGGACGGAGCGCCAGATGCTCGGCCTGATGGAGAAATTCGACCGCTGGGACTTGAATGGTGACGGCTATCTCACGATCGCCGAGTTGGAACCGGCCCGCGCCATCACCGGCAACTCACCCACCCGGATCCGCGATTTTTACGACACCAACAAAGACGGCAAAGTCTCCCTCCGCGAAGCCCAAAACGCCTACGCCCGCGCCGACGAGGCCGATCTCCGCGCGAAAGGATAATATGTTCATCGGAGCCAAACCACTGCTCTACATCCTCTCCACCATCGCGGTGGTTTCAGGAATCGTGGTGCTGCGGAGCTCACCCAAACCGCCGGTTTCCGCAATCAAACCACCCGCCAGCGCCCCCGCCAGCGTCGTTTACACCCATGGCTCCGCATCGCCAGACGGGATCGGCAAGTTTTTCCACGGCCGCGAAATCTCCCAGGTGATGGGCCACCCCGCGATCGGCTGGCTCGAGCGTGACGAGCGCGAACGCGAAGAAGCACCCACCAAGGCCATCAACGCCCTGCAACTCGCGCCCGACGCCGTCATCGCCGACATCGGCGCGGGCTCGGGCTACTACGCCTTCCGGATTTCGCCGAAAATCCCGCGCGGCCAAGTCATCGCCGTCGACATCCAGCCCGAGATGCTCGATTTCCTCAAAACCCGCGCCGCCGAACTCGGCATCACCAACGTCGTCCCGCACCTCGGCAAGATCGATTCCGTCGCACTGCCGCCCGCATCGCTCGACGCCGCCCTGATGGTCGATGCCTATCATGAATTCTCCCACCCGGGCGAAATGCTCGCATCCCTCCACCGCGCGTTGAAACCCGGCGGCAAGATCTATCTGCTCGAGTTCCGTGGCGAGGACCCGCGGGTGCCGATCAAACCGCTGCACAAAATGACCGAAGCCCAGGCCCGCCTCGAACTCGAGGCCGCCGGCTTCCGCTTCGTCTCCAACCGCCGCGAACTCCCCTGGCAGCACTTCATGGTCTTCGAACGCTAGATCCCGGAGCGCCGGCTTCGGAGGCTGGGGTTTCAACCCTGGGCTTTAAACACATATCCCACCTCCTCGGAGGAAATCTTCGGTCCCAACGGGACCTTTCATCAAAGCCCGGCACGCAGTGCCGGGTGGTCGCCACCGGCATGAATCCCGCCCAGCAACGACGGCTCATGCCATGGGCGGCGACGGAAGTTGGTGACGACGGCTTCGGGCATTGGCAGCTCTCCCGCATCAGGTCAAAACACCGCATCAGTTATTGCCGGCCTCAGGGTCATCGTCGCACCGTGAGCCCTAGCCATTCCGGCAACTGAAAAAGTCCTTGGCAAGGCAGGCGGGAAACCGCAGTTTTTTGACCATCAGCATGCATGTCACCATGGCCGATATCGCCCGCGAATGCGGGGTGACGAAAATGACCGTCTCGCGGGTTCTGGCCGGGCATGACGGCGTCAAGGCATCCACGCGGGAGCGGGTGCTCGCCGCGGCGGGGCGGCTGAATTACGAGATGAACACGCTGGCCCGCAGTTTCAACTCGCGCCGGAGCGGAAACATCGGAATCGCCACCCCGTTCGATGGGCTGCTAGGGACCAGTTATTTCAAGGATGCCGTCAATGGTTTCCGTCGCGTCCTCGATGAGGCGGTCATCTCGCTGTCATTGTTTGATACCAACTCCGAATCCTTCAACAACGCCGACAAGCTCGGCAAACTCTATCGCCAGCGGCGGGTGGACGGTCTCCTGCTGCTGGCCGTGCACACCACCGACCGCTATCTGGAAGCGTTGGGAAATCTCCGGATTCCGGTGGTGATCGTTGGCGAGCGGATCGACAACGTCTCCATCTGCTCGGTGAGCTGCATGGACCGGCGTGGCATCCAGCAGGGTTGCGAGCACCTCTACGGTCTGGGACACCGCCGGATCGCGTTTGTCGAAGGGCCGCAGAATTTTTCCACCGCCAACCGGCGCAAGCAGGCTTATGTGGATTTCTGTCAGGAGAAACAGTTGGAAATTCCCGACTCCTATCTCCAACAGGGAAATTATAACACCCGCGGCGGCCGCGAGGCCGGACGGATCCTGCTTCGCCAAATCCCGCGACCCACCGCGATCATCGCCGCCAACGACGCCATGGCCTATGGCGTCTATGAAAGTGCCCGCGAGCTGGGATTGGGAATTCCGCAGGACGTCTCGATTGTCGGCTTCGACAACGAAACGTCAGCCGCCGAGATGTTTCCTCCGCTCACCACCGTCCATCAACCGGTCAGCGAAATGGGCGAGGAAGCGGCGCGAATTCTTCTGGATGCCATCACCCGCGACACGCTGCCCACCGGCCAGAAGGTGCTCGATGTTTCGCTCATCGTGCGCGAATCGACCGCCCCGCCTGCGGCATAAACCAAGAGCGCGCGCCCGCGGGAGACTCCCCACGCCATGCCCTCGACGCCGAACGCCCGAAAAATGGCTTGTCAGGAGCCAAAACCCATTTACGTTACCGGTAAACTAATCCGCATCTGCCCCGTACTACCACTTTCCAAACTTAGCGTGAAACTTCCAACCCATCGTTCATTCACCGTGATGCTCCGGCTTCTTTCCGTCTCCTTGGTGACCTTGAAAACCCGTTTGGGGATTCCGCGGATCGTCGGCCGTGACGTCATTCACGGTTTCCGCACGATCCTGCCGATCCCACTCGGCCAGGCAGCACCATGTTTCGGATCCCGTCATCTTCTCAAGTTTCGACGTGGACTCGCCACCCAAAGCCGCCGCCACCCCATGATTGCCCGACCACCTTGGATCATCGCCACCCTTCTGGCGGCCTCGTTTCAGTTCGCCCTCGCTGCCGAGGACGCGGGACCGACCGGGTTTCCAGACCTCGTTTATGCAACAACTCCCGAACGGGATCTATGCGTGGATGTCTTCGTGGCCAAGGGCGTCGAGCGCCCGCCGCTGGTGATCTACATCCACGGCGGCGGATGGAAAACCGGCAGCCGCAAGGCGGCCTTCGCCAAAAGACTTGCGGCACGGGGCTTTGCCGTGGCCAGCATCGACTATCGGTTTTCCTCGCAGGCGAAGTTTCCGGCGAGAGCTATCGCGTCGGAGAGATCAAGGAAGCCGTCGTCAGGTTTCTCGGGACACAGTTAGGCACCACTTAGGGACTCGGAGCGCTGGCTTTAGCCGGCCCGACTGCCCCTTTCCAATCTCTTGAAAATCAGTTCATCAGTGAAATCAGTGGTTACCCTCTTCCTTTCCGGGATGCATGTAATATGAAATCTTTAACCCAAGTATCAGCCAGCACATGAGCAACAGCGATCAGGCAGCGGTGGAGCGCCTACACGAAACCTACCAGCAGATGAAAACCGAACTCGGCCGCGTGATCGTCGGCCAGGACCAGGTGGTCGAGCAAACCCTGATGGCGATCTTCTGCCGCGGCCACGCGCTCCTCGTCGGCGTCCCGGGCCTGGCCAAAACCCTGCTGGTCTCCACCTTGGCGCGGGCGCTCGAACTCAGCTTCAAACGCATCCAGTTCACCCCCGATCTCATGCCCGCGGACATCACCGGCACCGACGTGCTCGAGGTGGACCCGGAAACCGGTCACCGCGGGTTCCGCTTTGTCCACGGCCCGATCTTCGCCAATCTGGTCCTCGCCGACGAAATCAACCGCACCCCGCCCAAGACCCAGGCGGCGTTGTTAGAGGCGATGCAGGAGCACCACGTCACCGTCGGCGAGCACACGCTGGCCCTGCCGGAACCGTTCTTCGTGCTCGCCACCCAGAACCCCATCGAACAGGAAGGCACCTATCCGCTGCCCGAGGCGCAGCTCGACCGCTTTCTCTTCAACATCATCGTCGATTACCCGAGCGAGCTCGAGGAGCGCGAGATCATCCGCCGCGTCACCAGTCCATCTAACACCCAGGTGACGCCCATGCTCAACGCGGCCGAAATCATCAGGATCCAGGCCATCGTCAAACGCGTTCCGGTCGGCGACCACGTCATCGACTTCGCCGCCCGGCTCGCCCGCGCGACCCGCCCGAAAGACGTTTCCGCGCCGGATTTCGTCAAGGAAATGGTCGCTTGGGGTGCCGGACCGCGCGCGGGAATCAGCCTGATTTCCGCAGCCAAGGCCCACGCGGTGCTGCGCGGCCGCTATCATGCGACCACCGGCGATGTCGCGGCGGTGGCGGCACCGGTGCTGCGCCATCGCGTCCTGACCACCTTCAACGCCGAAGCCGCCGGCATCACCAGCGACGATGTCATCCAGCGGTTGATCAAACTGCTCGCGCCGAAGGAAGAATTCGTCCTCTGACCCGTGAGCGAATCCTTCAAACTCCCCGACTGCATGCGGCTCCTGCCACCGGAGACCATGGGCATCATGCGCCGCAGCGAGTGGTATGCGCGGCGGCGGATGGTCGGCACTCTATCAGGCCGGCACACGTCGCCCGACAAAGGTTTCTCCGTCGAGTTCGCCGAGCACCGCGAATACTCCCCGGGCGACGACCCGAAGAACCTCGACTGGCGCGTCATGGCCAAGAGCGACCGCCAGGTGATCCGCCAATACATCGAGGAAACCAACCTCCGCGCCACCCTCGTAGTCGATGTTTCCGGCTCGATGCAATACACCGGCGACCACGCCGCGCAGGCCCACGGCAAAGCCCTATCAAAACTCGAATACGCAAAGCACCTCGCCGCCGCGCTCGCCTATCTGTTTGTCAAACAGGGCGACGCCGCCGGCCTGGTCACCTTCGACAAAACCACCCGCGGCTTCGTCCGCTCCGGCAGCCGGCCCAGCCAGGTCCGCCGCATCCTTGAGGAACTCCACACCACCCGCGCCGGCGAGGATACCGATGTCGGCGGCGTCCTCCATCAGGTCGCCGAGCGCATCCCCAAACGCGGCCTGGTCGTGCTCATCAGCGACCTGTTTGACGATCCTGAAAAAATCGTCGAGGCCCTCCATCATTTCGATTACCGCCAGCACGAGCTGGTCGTCTTCCATTTGTTAGCCGAGGAGGAGCTGACCTTTCCGTTCAAAAGTTTCCAGCGCTTCAAGGACCTCGAAGGCGTTGAAGCGATGCTGCGGATCGACCCGCAGGCGGTGCGCGCCGCCTACCTGGAAAAACTCCGCGCCTTCGTCAAACGCATCGACTCCGCCTGCGGCAAAATGCGCGCCGACTACGTGCCGGTGAACACGAAAACCCCGCTGCGGGACACCCTCCTGCGCTATCTGGGAGGGCGGAAATAAAATGTTATTCCTCAATCCCTGGCTGCTGGCGGGACTCGCCTGCGCCACGATCCCGGTGATCATCCACCTCGTCCGCCAGCAGGCCGCGAAACCCGTCGAATGGGGAGCCATGCGCTTTCTGTTCGACACGATCTCGGTGCGCCGCCGCAAGATGGAGTGGGAGGACCTGCTGCTGATGGCGGCGCGCTGCCTGTTGTTAGGGCTGCTCGCGCTCGCGCTGGCGCGGCCGTTCGTCCCGCCGGACTCGAACGTGCCGTGGTTGTTCGTGCTCCCCGCCGGTCTGGCAGGCATCGCGATGCTGGGCGGCTCGTTTGTCCTGGGAAGCGCGAGGGCGCGATGGATCGCCCGCAGCATCGCCGCCGTTTTGCTGGTGGGCGCGGCCGGACTCGTCCTGCTAGAAAGACATCTCAACTTGAAACGCTTCGAGGCCAGCGGCCGGCGTGACGTGGCGCTGGTCATCGACGCCTCCGCCTCGATGGAGCTCACCCGCGATGGCAGGACGATTTTCCAACAGGCGGTCGAGGAGGCCCGCCAGGTGGTCAAGGACGCGCCTAACGGGACCGCGTTCTCCGTGATCCTCGGCGGCCCGTCCCCCGAAGCGCGGACCGCGGCTCCCCTCACCCACCGGGCCGATGTGTTAGGTGTGCTCGACAAACTCGAAACCGTCGGCGGCACGTTCCGCGCGCATGACGCGCTCGGCATGGCGACGCTCGGTCTCGCGGAAGGCACCAACGCTTCCAAGGAAATCATCGTTTTCACCGACACCCAACGCTCCGGCTGGCGGTTGGAGAATCCCGCCGCGTGGGACGGTCTCGAAGCCGCATGGAAGGCCATGCCCGCGAAGCCGAAACTTTTGCTCCGGACTTTCGGCTCACCGGCGGATTTCCGCAACATCGCCATTTCTAACATGGATCTATCACGCGCGCTCGTCGGCACCGACCGCGAGCTGGCGATGAACGTCACCGTTGAAAACACCGGCGCAGTGGCGGTCACGCCCGGCCCGGTGGTGATGGAGATCGACGGCAGGAAAATCGGCGAAGCTCCCGTCGGTCTGCTTGTCCCCGGACAAACCGCCACCGTCGGATTCCGCCATCGTTTCACCCGCAACGGGCCGCAGGTCATCACCGCGCGGATCGACAGCGCCGACGATCTAGCAGCCGACAATCTGCTCGAACGCGTCGTCGGCGTCAGGGGCAGGCTGGCGGTGCTGCTGGTCGATGGAAACCCGGCCGGATCGTTCTTCGACCGCGCCGCGGGTTATTCGGCGCTGGCCCTCGCACCGTCTGCTAGTCTCATCGGCGGCGAGCAGGCGGGCGGGGATTTCCTGATGGATCCCCGCGTCGTCTCCGCGTCGAACCTGCAAGAAACCGATCTGAATGACGCGGCGGTGATCATCCTCGCCGACGTTCCCCGCCTGCCCGAGGGCCTGGCGGCGCGGATCGCGGCGAAAGTGGCGGAAGGCGGCGGCCTCGTGGTCATCGCGGGGCCGCGCGCGGAGTCCGCATTTTATAACAGTTGGGAGGGCGGCGGCGGTCCACTTCTGCCTCTCCCGCTCGGGGAGGAGGCCGTTGACGATGCCGGCCTATCGCCGGCGTCTGCCACCTTCGTTCATGAATCGCTGAAATTGTTAGGATCGAAAAGCGACCTCGAATCGGCGGGCATCAAGCGCTGGAGGAAAACCGGCGATCCCGTCGATGGCGGCGTGCAGGCCGCCGCTTTTTCCAATGGCGACGCGTTTCTAGCAACCCGCACCCACGGCAACGGCCGCTGCGTGCTCGCCACCTGCGCGTTCGACGCCCGCTCGGGGAATCTTCCCGCAAAAAGCTCGTTTGTCCCGCTGGTCCACGAGCTCGTCAGCTGGGCGGCGGGAAACGGCGCGGAACTCAACATCGCCTCCGCATGGAGCCCGGGCATCATCCTCAGCTCGGCCAACGGCGGCCTCACCGCCTCCTATTTCAAGAAATCCAAACAGACGGAACCACCGGTCATCGAACGCATCGACCCCGCCATCGACTTCGATTGGAAAACCGACAAGCCCGGCAAGGGGATGCCCGCCGATCAATTCACCGTCAGTTGGAAAGGCAGCCTGATCCCGCCGATCACCGGCACCTATCTGATCGAGGCGGAGGCCGATGATTTGTTGAATGTCCGCATCGGCGACCGCTTCACCCTGCGCTCGGAAAAGGAAGGAAACCAACCGCAGCGCATCACCCTGACGGCGGGCAGCCCGGTGGCCATCTCCGCGATCTATCAGGAAGAGGGCGGCGAGGCGTGGGTGCGGCTTTACTGGACCCCGCCTGGCGGGACGCGCCACATCATTCCATCGAACGCATTCCTGCCCGCCGCGGCGGAGAACGCCGCGCTCAGAACCATCGACCCGCGCGGACTGCCGCGCGAGGCGTCGATCAAGGTCGGCCGCCGCGGCCGCGAACTATCCATCGGCGGCTCCGCGCTGCCCGGCGTCTATCGCATTTCCACCGGCGGCGCCTTGGACGGAATCATCCCCGGCATCCGCGAGGGAACGCTCCCGGTCGCCGTCACCCGCGAGGCGGGTGAGAGCCGGATGGAACCGATCAACGACGACGACATCGCGCTGATCCGGCAATGGATCGACCTGCTGCAACCCAACTCGGCGGCGGATCTAACCGGCGCGCTGCGGGGCAAGGGCTTCGGCCGGGAAATCTGGAAGATGCTCGCGGTCGCCGCGTTCGTCCTGTTTCTGTTGGAAAGTTTCCTCGCCCGCTGGGTGTCGCGCTCGCGCCGGACGGCCGAAGACGTGCGGGTCGAGTTCGGAGAAGCCACGGTCTGGAGGGGCGGACGATGAAAAATTTCGCAAGATTCGTAGCGGTCGCCCTCGGCGCATGGGGGTTGTTTCACGCCCTCTCACTTTTAGTTAGGACTGCGGTGCCATGGCCGCTGTGGATCATGGGCGCGGCCGTCGCGGCGATCGTCGAATTGATTTTGTGGCTCTATCAGTACGAGGCGGGCGCGGTCACCCGTGGACGGGCGCGGGCGCTGATCGCGCTGCGCTTGCTGGCGCTCGCGGTGCTCGTTTGGATTCTCATCGAGCCGGTGTGGGTCAGAAAGGTCGAGCGCGAGATCAAGCGCGAGGTGGTGGTGGTGTTGGATGATTCCGGCTCGATGCAGCTAACGGACGACGGTGCCGGATCGACAAGGATCGCCATCGGCGAGGCGGCGCTGACGGAATCCGGGATCCTGGAAAAACTGCGAGAAACGATGCGGGTCCGCGTTGTTAGGGCGGCCCGCAGCGTGCGGGCGGAAGGCGAAAAACTCGCCGAAGGCTGGGGCGACGCGACCGATCTGGCCTCCGCGCTGGGAACGGTGCTGGAGCAGGTGCCGCCGGACGAACTGGGCGGCGTGGTGATGGTCAGCGATGGCCGCCACAACCGCCCGGAGCGGGTCGAGGACGTGGCGCGGCGCTTCGGCATTCTCGATGCGCCGGTGGGGATGGTGGCGGTCGGCAGCGAGCAGGCTCCGAAGGACGCGGCGGTTCTATCAGTGCGCGCGCCGGAAGCGGTCCACCTCGGCGACCGGATGCGGGTGGCCGCGGATTTGAAGTTCGACGGCTACAAGGGACAAACCGCGAAAGTGCTGCTCAAACAGGCCGGCAAGGTGCTCGAAGAGCGCGAGGTCCGCATCCCGCAGGACCATCACCGCGAGGAGGTCCGCTTCGCCCAAGTCCCGGGAGAGGGCGGTGTGAATGAATACCGGGTCGAGATCGCCGCGTTGGATGGCGAACGATTCGACGTGAACAACCACTGGAATTTCGAAACCTCGATCACCGACGCGCGCACCAACGTGCTCATCATCGAAAGCCATCCGCGCTGGGAATTCCGCTATCTGCGCAATCTTTTCTACGGCCGCGACAAGTCGGTGCACCTGCAATACGTGCTGATGAATCCGGACCGGATTTCCGATCAGAAAAACGACGCGGTTCCGGCGTCCGCCTCGCGGCCGTTCGGCGATTCGCTCGCGACCCGGCTTCCCGCCAACGAGGAGGAATGGCAGAAATTCGACGTCATCATCCTCGGTGACGTCGATGCGAAAACGATCAGCCAGGAAACCTGGGAGATCATTTCCCGCTGCGTGAACGAGCGGGCGGCGCTGTTAGTCATGATCGCCGGGCCGCGGTCCATGCCGCATGCCATCGTCTCCCCGGCAGGGCGGGCGCTGGTGCCGGCGGAGATCGAGTTCGGTGATCGCAACTATTTCAGCGAGGGCAAGGAGCCGTTCGGCTTCAACCTAACATCATCCGGCGCGCGCCACCCGGTCACCGAGCAAAGCGCCGGCGAGGCGGCGAACGGACGCGTCTGGGCGGAGTTTCCGAAACTCAGCTGGCGGCATCCGGTCACCGGCCTGAAGGAAGGCGCGGAGGTGCTGCTCACCGCAACCACTAACAACAGCGGCGCAGCGGTAACCACCGGCGAAGGCATGGCAAGCGCCTTGGACGATCTCGCAAAACGCCGTGAAATCGAAGCGCGGAATGCGTTGTTGGTCACCCGCCAGACCGGCAAGGGCAAGGTCGCACTTCTTCTAACCGACCGGACCTGGCGGTTGCGCGAGGGCGCGGGCGATCTCCACCACCACCGGTTCTGGGGGAACCTCGTCCGTTGGGGCGCGGGCCCGATCCTGCGCTCCGGCGGCACCCGCGCCCGCCTCGGCACCGACCAGTTGACCTACACCCCGGACGACCGGGTCAAAGTCACCGCGCGGCTCCGGGCGGTGGATTTGACGCCGGTGGATGATCCGTCGCTACGCGCCGAGGTGCTGAGCGGCGGCAAGCTGGTCGCGACGGTTCCTCTAACCGCCGTGGCGGATTCCAACGGGCTTTACGAGGCGGATTTGGAACCTTTCAGCAAGGCCGGCGGCTATGAGATCCGGTTGCGCGGCGACCAGACGGACGCGCTGGTCAAGGAGGATGGCGCGCGGGAGCTGAAGGCCGGTTTCAAAATCGTCGGCTCGCGGGGGCCGGTTGAGCTCGCGGAAACCACCATGAACCGCCCGTTGTTGGAAACCATCGCCGGTCTATCAGGCGGCAAGGTGGTTGCGCCGGACAAGGCGGGAGACCTGGCGGCGTTGTTTCTCACCGAGAAGAACGAGCGCGAGGAAATCCGCGAGAGTTCGCTCTGGGACAGCGGCTGGATCCTCGGCCTGATGGCGATCCTGCTAGGCAGCGAATGGGTGATCCGGCGGGCGGGCGGCCTGCCATGAAACAATCTGAAACCATGACGAACCACTCACACTCCGGACAAATCGAAGCGCGGCTGAAAACGGTGCGTTCGCGGATCCGCCGCGCGCAGCGGACCCGCGGCGCCATGGTGACCGCCACGGCGGTCCTCGGCGGCTTGATGGCGATGATGGCGGTGGACCTGCTGTTTTCACCGCTGCCGATGGCCTTGCGCTGGACGATGACCGGCGCCTGGCTGGTGGCGGTGGTGGTGGCTGCCAGATCCGGCTTCGGGCCGATGTTCCAACCGATCGGGCTGTTGCAGGTGGCCCGCTGGCTGGAGGGCCGGCATCCGGAAATGGAGGAACGCCTCAGCACGGTGCTGGAGCTAACCGACCGGGATGGCGGGGTTTCGCCGGAGCTGATGGAATCGCTCGGACGCCTCGCCGAGTCGGACGCGGCCGGGGTGGATGCCGTGGCGGAAGTGACGACCGCGCGGACATCGCGCCGCTGGACCCGGCCAGCGCTGGCGTTGTTAGTTCTGCTCGGGCTGGGATTCGCGGTCTGGCCGGGAGTGGCTTCGCGGCTGCTGGTGCGGGCGGTCGCACCGTTTTCAGCCTTGGGCAGCGCGGGTGCCGCGAACTTCAAGGTGACCCCCGGCGATCTTGAGGTTCTAACGGGAGATCCGGTCCGGATCGGGGTTTCCTACGATGGCAGGGATCGGAATCCCGAAATTCTGATGGAGATGGAGGACGGGACCAAAGTTTCGCAGCCGATGACCCAGACGGATGACGGATTCCGCTACGTGATGGATCCGGCGCGCTCGGGTTTCCGCTACAAGGTGCGGGCCGGCCGCGAGGAGAGCGACGGATACACGGTCACCGTCTGGCCGCTGCCTGATTTCCAGAATGCCCGCGCCACCTTGGATTTTCCCGAATATACGGGTGTGCTGCCCAAGCAGATCGACGCATCCGCTGGCATCGCGGCCGTGGCCGGCACCAGGGTGACATTGGCCGGCAAGACCAACACCGCCATCGAGTCCGCATCGCTGGAGATCGGCGGAAAACGGGTGGCGGAGGGCAGGATCGAGAGCTCATCCAAAGGCGGCCGCGCGGAGTTCCAATGGAACCTAACAACCGAGCAGGCCGGCGAAGCGGTGGTGACCTTCAAGCACCGCCTCGGCCGGGAGGTCGAGGTGCTGCGGTTCCCCGTCGAGGTGCTGCCCGACACGCCGCCGGCGGTGGTCCTGCTGAGTCCGATCCAGCGCGACCTGAAGGTGCGCCCCGATGAAACGCTGCCGCTCAACTACGAAATCACCGAGGATTTCTCGCTGGCAAAACTCGCGGTGGAGGTGGAAGCGGATGGAAAAGCCACCCTCCTGCTAGACGAAGTCCTACCGGCTGCGGTTCCTAACATCATGCCGCCCGTCTTCCGGGGACAGGCGGTGGTTTCCATCGGCGACCTGCGGTCACGGTTTCCGGGAGTGAAAGAGTTCCGCCTGCGTGTTAGAGCGGAGGACGGCCGGCCGGCCGGTCTGGGCGGGCCGGGGGTCGGCCACTCGGAGTGGGTCAAGCTGCGTGTCGAATCCGGTGCGGAATCGCTCGCCCGTCAGGAATTGAGGCAGGAACACGAGGGTGCTAGAAAAACCATCGAGGAAGCGCTCCGCGCCACCCGTGAAAGCCGCGAAAAAATGGACATACGCCGCGGGGAGATCCGCAAACCGGAGTTGGATGAAACGGCCCGCAAGGATTTCAAGGAAGCCGCGGACAAACTCGCCGGGGCCGAATCCAAGCTCAAGGAACTCGCCAGCCAGATGCAGGAAAGCGTGCACGCGGCGAAGGCCGACGACGTCGATCAAGCCGCCGACACCACCACCAAGGCGCGCGAGGAAATGGAGAACGCGTTGCTCCAGGACGATCCGGGGCAGCGCGAATCGAAACTCGACCAAGCCCGCAACGACGCGCGCGATGCCGAACGCCAGTTGGAGGCGATCCGCAACCAGATGGACCGGGACCGCGAGAAAATCGAGGACCTGGCCCGGATGATGGAACTTGCCCAACAGCAGGGCGAAGTCGCCCGCCAGGCGGAGGAGATGATCGCGAAAGAGGACGCGGCGGACACCCTGCCCGACGACTGGAAACAGCAGCAGCGGCAGGTCGAGGAAGCAATCAAACAACAACTCCGCGAGCGCCCTGAAGCCCGCGCCGAGGCGTTGAAGGCGCAGGCCGAACAGGCGCAGGCACTCGCGGATCAAGCGCGCCTCACTGCGGAAGCCCAGCAAAGTTTGGAAGAGCAAACCCGGGAAACGAACCCGCCCGAGGCACTCGCGGAGGAGCAGGCGGCGCAGGCGGATGCCGCCAGCGAACTCGCCCGGGAGATTGAAACCATGCCTCTGGTCGCAGGCAACGGAGCGATGCAGGAAGCGAAAAACGACAGCACCCAGGGAAACCGGCAAGCCGCCGAAGCCGCGAAAAAAAGCCAGCAGGGACAACCCGCCGAGGCCTCGCAACAACATGGTGAATCCGCCAAGAATTTCGAAAAGGCGGTGCATTCGTTAGAGAAGGCCGCCGAGGAGTTCAACCGCAGCGCGCAGGAAATGGCCTCGCAGAAATCAAACCCGCAAAAGGCCGCGGTGTCGCCGGGCGATCTGGCCGAGGCGTTCGAACAAGCGTCGCAAGCCGCCTCGAATCCGGAGGCGAGTGCCGCCGCCGCCCAAGCCGCCAGCGCCGCGAAGTTGCTGGCCAGCGCCGCCGAGGCCGGCCGTCAAAGCCTGCAGGGCACGCAACCCGGAACCCGTTCGCCACCCCCCGGTCCTCCCGGAAACCTGGCGGGCGACACGCCGGAGGAAGGGCCACGCGAACCCGAACCCGATCCGGGGGTTCCACCGGAACTCGCCAAGCTCGGAATCACCTCGGACGACTGGGCGAAAATCCAGGCCACGCTGAAGTCCGACACCGGTGCCGGAGAGGCCGACGCGGTTCCCGAGGAATACCGGGGACTGATCAAGGGCTACTTCGAAAGCATGTCTAACAAAACCACGAGGTAACCGACCGTCATGAAATTTTTACTGAGAATCGCCTTGGCCAGCCTCGCGCTGGTGGCAGGGGCTGGGGGGCAGGAAACCGGCGATCCGGTCTTCCGCGAATGGCGCGACAAGGTGGACCCGGCGGTGGAAAACGCCCTGCAATACCTGGCGCGCGTCCAGAAAGCGGACGGCACCTTTCCAGAAAACTACGGCGACTCGACCGGCATCCCGGCGCTGGTCGGGATGGCATTTCTATCCAAAGGCCACCTGCCGACCGAAGGACCTTACGCCGAACCGCTGAACCGCTGCATCGACCTGGTGCTTTCCAGCCAGAAAGACGACGGCCTGCTGGAAAAGGGCAAGGCGGGAACCGGCCCGATGTATGCGCATAACATCGCAACCCTGTTTCTATCCGAAGTGAGCGGGATGGTCGATCCCGCCAGGCAGGACCAGATCGAGCGGGTGCTGCCGCAGGCGCTCGCCCTGATCCTGCGCGCCCAAGCAGTGCCGAAAGACCCGCGCCACCGCGGCGGTTGGCGCTATCATCCGGGCTCCAAGGACAGCGACACCTCCTGCAGCGGCTGGGCGCTGATGGCGCTGCGCTCCGCCAAGCTCAACGGCGCCGCCGTGCCGGACGCCGCCATCCAGGATGCCGTGGACTATCTGAAACGCCATCAGGACAAGCAGAAAGGCTGCTTCGGCTACTCGAACACGAATGACCACAACCGCTCGCTAACAGGCATGGGCCTGCTTTGTCTCGAACTCTGCGGCATGCACGGCTCGCCGGAATCCATCAAGGCCGCGGACTACCTGATGCGCGACTTCCGCGAACTGCCCGGCGACCAGTTCGAATTTTACGGCAACTACTACAACGCCCAGGGAGCGTTCCAGATCGGCGGCCGGTATTGGGCGGAATACGCGCCGTGGATGTATGCCACCTATCTGAAGAAACAGTCATCCGACGGCTCATGGCAAAGCCGCGAGGCCGGGCGCGTCTATGGCACCACCATGATGGTGCTCGCCTTCACCGTTCCCCACCGCCAGCTCCCGATCTATCAGCGGGATGAAACGGTGGACGAGGAAGAACGTTGATGTCGCGGCCCCTTTCTCCGCCGACCCCTTTCCGGCCCTCGGCCGGTGATTTGCTGGAGAAAACCGACATCGGCCAAAACATCGCGGACGCCACCGGTTCCGTGACGGCTTTCGATGAAGGCGTGGACTCTCCAGAATCACAGGTGCCGACGGTCTTTTGGGAGTCTCATCCGGAGAGGCGGGCTTGAATGTCGGGTAATCTGATTGATTCCATGACGGAAACCGCCTATCTCCGCAGGCAGGACAACTTCCCATTTTGAATTTACCACCATGTCCGGTGGTATTTCCATGGCCTCGGGAGACCGGATCTGTTAACCGCGCTTTGATTAAACGGCGCGAAGTGGAGCGCTGACTTCAGTCGGCGTGGTTAGTGAATCGCGCGAGCTGGAATGGAACGGGCCGGGCCGGCTGAAGCCAGCGCTCCGTTAGACGCGTCATCTTGATGGGTGAAACCGAGGACCGTCGGGAAGCGGGGCGAAATGAATTTTGCGGGCCAACGGAAAACCCCGCCGGCCCTGGAGGGACGGCGGGGTTTTTTGAGTTGGGCATGGCGGTTGGAAACCGCCGCCACTTGGGATTACTTGGCGGCGCGGAGCGCTTCTTCCTTGGCCTTGGCCTTGGCGATGACGTCGTCGGAGACGTTGCGCGGGCACGGGGCGTAGTGGCTGAATTCCATCGAGAACTGGCCGCGGCCGGAGGTCATGGTGCGGAGGTCGCCGATGTAGCCGAACATGGCGCTCAGCGGGGCCTCGGCCTTGACGCGGATGCCGCCGGGAGTTGGCTCCTGGCCTTGGATCATGCCGCGGCGGCGGTTGAGGTCGCCGATGACGTCGCCGACTTTTTCTTCAGGAGCGAAGACGTCGAGTTTCATCATCGGTTCGAGGATCTGCGGGCCGCACTTGACCATCGTCTGGCGATACGCGGCTTTGGCGGCGATTTCGAAGGCGATGTTGCTGGAGTCCACGGCGTGGAAACCACCTTCGTTGAGCGTGACCTTGAAGTCCAAGCAGGGGTAGCCGGCAAGCGGTCCTTTATCGACGGAGGTTTTGAAGCCTTTTTCGACGGCGGGAATGAACTCTTTCGGGATGCTGCCGCCGACGACTTTCGATTCGAAAATGAAGCCGGAGCCGACTTCGCCGGGCTCGATGGTGTAATCGATTTTCGCGAACTGGCCGGAACCACCGGACTGCTTCTTGTGGGTGTAGCTGTCGTTGACCGACTTGGTGATGGTTTCGCGATAGGCGACCTGCGGCGCGCCGACGGTGACCTCGACCTTGTGGGTGCGCTTGAGGATGTCGATTTTGATGTCGAGGTGGAGCTCGCCCATGCCCTTGAGGATCATTTCGTTGGTTTCATCGTCGGTTTCGACGCGGAACGAAGGATCTTCCTGGATCATCTTGCCGATGGCGTTGGCGAGCTTTTCGGCGTTGACCTTGTCCTTCGGGGCGACGGCGATGGAAATGACGGGATCGGGGAAAACCATCGGCTCGAGGGTGGCCGGGTTTTTCTCGTCGCAGAGGGTGTGACCGGTCTGAACGTTCTTGAGCCCGACGATGGCGATGATGTCTCCCGCTTGGGCGGTATCGACTTCGTTGCGGTCGTCGGCGTGCATTTCAACCATGCGGCTGATGCGCTCGGTCTTGCCGGTGAAGGAGTTGAGCACGGTGTCGCCCTTCTTGATGGTGCCCGAGTAAATACGGGTGAAGGTGAGTGCGCCGAATTTGTCGTCCATGATTTTGAAAGCCAGACCGCGGAACGGGGCTTTCGGGTCAATGACGGCAAACTTGCCGGTGGGGGTGCCTTCGGCGTCCACTTCGGGGAGTGGCTTGACGTCGGTCGGGGAAGGAAGGTAATCGACGACGGCGTCGAGCATGAGCTGGAGGCCCTTGTTTTTGAAGGACGAGCCGCAATAGGTCGGGAAAAACGCGAGATCGATGGTGCCCTTGCGGATGCACTTTTTCAGGGTCTCGATGTCTGGCTCAACGCCTTCGAGGTATTTCTCCATGACATCGTCATCTTGTTCGACGGCGGTCTCGATGAGTTGGGCGCGGTATTCGTTCGCCTTGTCGAGCATGTCGGCCGGGACGTCCTCGACTTTGAAATTTTCCGGCTGTCCGGATTCGTCCCAGATGTGGGCCTTCATCGTGAGCAAATCGACCACGCCGACGAACTCGGACTCGGTGCCGATCGGCAGGACCATGACCAGCGGGTGGGCGCCGAGGATCTTTTTGACCTGGGCGACGACGCGGTAGAAATCCGCGCCGATGCGGTCGAGTTTGTTGACGTAAATGACGCGCGAAACCTCGGAATCGTTGGCGTAGCGCCAGTTGGTTTCCGATTGCGGCTCAACGCCGCCGGAGCCGCAGAACACGCCGACGCCGCCGTCGAGCACCTTGAGCGAGCGGTAAACTTCGATGGTGAAGTCGACGTGGCCGGGGGTGTCGATGACGTTGAATTGGTAGCCTTTCCAGAAGCAGGTGGTGGCGGCGGACTGGATGGTGATGCCGCGCTCGGCTTCCTGGTCCATGAAGTCCATGGTCGATGCGCCATCGTGAACTTCTCCGATTTTGTGGATCTTGCCGGTGAGCTTGAGAATGCGTTCGGTGGTGGTCGTTTTGCCCGCATCAACGTGGGCGAAAATGCCGATGTTGCGGTATTTGCTGAGGTCCTTCATATCGGATATTGGCTTCGGGTTGGCGGGCGACGGTTTCGCGCCGGGGGCGAATTCCTAGTCGAGAAGAAG
>JBIPND010000159.1:0-6695 GCA_044374015.1 Luteolibacter sp.
AGAGCCTAGCGTGCGACCATGAACTTGGGCGGGTGGTTGTGGTTGTTCCCTTCGGTGGTTTTGGCCGCGGCTCCGCAGCCACCGGATGCGGATGAGGCGGCTTATCCGGCGATCGAGAGGTTTGTGGAAGTGCTTGAGGCGGTTAGAAAGCGCCATCCGGATGTGGACCGGCTGGCCTACGAGCGGTTGGTGAACCACGCGTTGGAGGGAATGCTGGCGGGCTTGGATCCGCATTCTTCTTTCATCCATCCGGAGATGGCGGCGCAGATGAAAGAGCACGCGGAGCTCAATCCGGAACTGCCGTCGCTCGGTCTCGCGCTCGGGCTGAGGGACGACGGGCCGTACATCGCGGCCGTCGCGCCGTCGGGACCGGCGGCGTTGGCCGGGGTGATTCCCGGCTCGGCGATTCTGGAAATCGACGACAGGAAAACCGCCGGCGCGGCATTTTCCGAGCTGCTCGGCCCGTTGCGGCGGGCGGCGGGTGAAACCACGGTGCTGCTGGTGAAAAGTCCGGCCGCGCCACGTCCGCTAGAAGTGCGGCTGGTCCACCGTGTCATCGAGGAGCGCTCGGTGGTGGAATCGAAACTCTGGGACAAGCCCCGCGGAATCGGATATGTCAGGCTGGCGTCGTTCGGCAAAAACTGCGCCCGCGAGACGGAGGCCGCGCTCGATGAATTGGAAGACGGCGGCATGAAATCGCTGGTTCTCGACCTGCGGGAAAACGGCGGCGGCGATCTCCACGAAACCGTGAAAATCCTAGGCCTTTTCCTGCCGCCGGGGACCGCGGTGGTCACCACCCGCGGGCGGGAAGGGGAGTCGGAGGAGCCGTTGACAACGCCGGACCGCCAACGTCGGAAGCGCGACTATCCGATGGTGGTTTTGGTCAACCGGATGTCGGCCTCGGCCTCCGAGTTGACCGCCGGGGCGCTTCAGGATTTGAAGCGGGCGAAGGTGGTGGGCGAAATCACTTATGGCAAAGGTTCGGTGCAGAACATCATCCCGATGGGCGGCGGTACGGCGTTGCGGTTGACGATCGCGACCTATCACACGCCTTCGGGGAACACGCCGCATTTGACCGGCATCACCCCGGAGGTGGCGGTGGCGATCGATGATGCGAACCGGGCGAATTTCATCAAACGCTGCCAAGCGGGGTCCTTGCCGCCGGAGGAGCGGCAAGTGATCGATGCTTGGGAGGACCCGGTGATGGCGGCAGCCATCGCGGAATTGGAATAGGATGACGGGTGAAGAGAGGGACAGTGAGGTCGCCGCTACAAGCGGTTAGTAGGGCATGTGGTGGCTTCTTATTTGGACGCAACCGGGCGGGGCGGGGTCGGGGTGGCGCATTTCCCTTGGCCGGAGCTGGTGGCGGTGAGGCGGCCGGAGGCGTCGCGCTGGGTGGCGGTGAAGGATCCGGCGGGGCTGGCGGTGGTCGAGGAGCTGCCGGTGGTCGAGGAGCTGCCGGTGAGGCGGCCGGTGGCGTCGCGGAACTGGGTGCGAATGGCGGTTCCGCCGCTGGTGCGGGTGTCGGCGCTGCCTTGAAGGCGGCCGCTGGGATCGCGGTAGGTGGTACGGGCGGAGGCGCCGGTGGAGGCGGTGCCGGTCAGTCTGCCGCTGGCGTCGCGATAGGTGGTTTGCGAGCCGCTGCCGGAATTCGGGCGGGTGGTGGCGGTGCCGATGATCCGCCCCGAGGCATCGCGGGTGGTGGCCTGGACGGTGCCGCCGGAGTCCTTGCGGCGCTCGACGGTATGGAGGATCCGGCCGGAGGCATCGCGCACCACTTCGCGACAGTTTTGGGCACCGAGGGAAATTGATAGAACGAATGAAACCAGGGACGGGAGGAGGATCGCCTTCATGGATTTAATAACGGCGGCTGGCGCGGGTTTATTCGAGTTTTTTTGTCATTTAGAGCGCGCGGGCGATTTCCCGGGCGAGGCGGGCGAGGGCTTCGTTCATCGCGGCGGTTCTGCCTGATAGGTCCTTGGGGGTGGCGGCGGGTGGAATCGGCACGCTGGTGCGGAAGGCGCGGGTGTCGGCGACGCGGCCGCTGACGGGCTGGAGTTTCCAGGTGCAGTCGAGGATGAGATGGCTGGATTCATCCGGCTCGAAGCGCGAGACGCGGATTTCCAGCAGCGATTGGTAGTCGAGGGTGACGAAACTTTCGACCGGCTGGATGTTGAGTGAATTGGTCAAGCGCCCGAGATTGGTGGCGGTGATGCGGGAGATGGCGGCGTCGAGCGGCTCGGCCCACAGGTGGTAGCTGTTCATCTGGAGCTGGCCGTCGCCGCTGCGGCTGACGAGTTGCTGGCGGTCGAGATAACTGGGCAGCGACGGCCGCGAAATGGCGATGGCGGGGCTGGCTCCGGTGATCGGCCGCGCGGGAATCACGGCGTCCAACAGGTGATTGATTGCCTTGTCTTCGACGGGCTTGAGCGCGCCGCATGAGGCGAACAAGAGCGGGGCGGTTAGGATGAGGAACAGGTTTTTCATTCGGGTATGGCTCTGCCGCGGAGGAGGGTGTCGGGGTCTCGTTTGAGGTCGTTGGAAAGTTCCTTGAGCGCGCGCGAGGCGCGTTCGGTTTCCTGAAGCACATTCTGCAGGCGCATCATGACGGGCGCGCGGGCATTGGAAAAATTCGAGATTTCCTTGGCCGCCTCGTCGATCTTTACGAGCCCGGCGTCGGTCTTGGCGATGACGGCGTTGAGGTCGGCGAGCAGCGGATCGAAGCCGGCGTTGGCCTTGGTGGCGAGGGTATCGATCTGGGCGAGGGCTTCGTCGAGGTTCTGGACGGCGCTGATGAGTTTTTCGTCGCTGGTGATTTTGCGGACGTCCTTGGTGATGGCGATGACGTTGTCGTTGATTTCCTTGATCTCCAATGCGGCGATCTGGTCCTTGGCGCTGACCAGGACGTTCCGGAGATCCCCCATCACGCCGTCGAGGTCGAGGGCGTTGAATTTTTTCAAACCATCGGCGATGCCGGCGATGAGTTCGTCGATCTCGGTGCCGATGGTGGGCACGACCGGATAGAGATGGCCGCCGGAGGGGTGATAGACAAACCCTTCGGAGTCGGGCACGATGTCAAACTCGACGTAGAGTTGTCCGGTTAGAAGACTTTGTTGTTTCATGCCGGCGCGGAGGCCTTTGCTGACAGCTTGGGCGACGCCCTCAAAGGAGGACAAATCGATATCACCGCCCTCTTCGGTGCCGATCAGGCTGAGTTCCTTTTCGCCCAACTCGACGACGACGGGGATGATCTTGCGGTTCTCCTTGCGGTCCACCAGCACGCTGATGGATTTCACGCTGCCGATGCGCACTCCGCCGAAGCGCACGTCCGAGCCGACCTGGAGGCCATAGACGCTTTTGTCGAAATAGACGAGGATGTCGTGGGTGTTTTTGAACATCCTGCCTGCGCCGAAGAGCACGACGGTGGCTCCGGCGAGGAGGATGCCGACCAGGGTGAAAACCCCGATGACGGTGGGACTGGCTTTTTTGCTCATGAAGGTGGTTGGGAGGAGGGTTCCGAGTCCTCGCCGCGACGCAGGAAAAGGCGGACGGCGGGATTTTCGGAGTGGTCGCGGAGTTCGGTGGGATTGCCAGTGGCACCTTGGGTGCGGGTGGCAGTATCGAGGAAGATCGAGTTGTTCGCTATCGCAAAAATGCTGGCCAGCTCGTGGGTGACGATGACGACGGTGGAGCCGAGGCTGTCGCGGAGGCGGAGGATGAGGTCGTCGAGGCGGCGCGAGCTGAGGGGATCGAGGCCGGCGCCGGGCTCGTCGAGGAAGAGGATGTCGGGATCGAGCGCCATGGCGCGGGCGATGCCGGCGCGTTTGTTCATGCCGCCGCTGATCTGGGCGGGATAGTAGTCCTCGTAGCCTGATAGGCCGACCAGCGAGAGTTTGTAGGAAACCAGGTCGCGGATGGCTTTGGGGGCCAGTTCGGAATTTTCCTCAAGCGGCAGGGCGATGTTTTCAGCGAGTGTTAGGGAGGACCACAGCGCGCCGGATTGATACATCACACCGAAGCGGCGAATGGATTTGGCCCGTTCCGCGGGACTGGCGGTGGTGAAATTTTCCCCTTCGAACAGGATGCTGCCGCGGGTGGGTTCGCGCAGGCCGATGAGGTGGCGCAGCAGGGTGCTCTTGCCGCAACCGCTGCCGCCCATGATGATGAAGATGTCCTTTTCCGCGACTTCGAAGTTGAGGTCCTTCATGACCACGAACGGACCGTAGGCCATCGTCAGATCGCGGACGGTGATTTTGGCTGGAGCGGGTGGATTTTCCGGGGTCATTTTGTCAGATACCAAGGACGGTGAAGATGGCGGCAAAACCGGAATCAAGGATGATGATGGCGGTGATGGAGGCGACCACCGCGCGGGTCGTCGCCTCGCCGACGGCGGCGGAGGAATTTCCCGCGTGCATGCCTTGCAGGCAGCCGCTCATGGCGATGACGGCGCCGAAGAAAACGCTTTTGAAAACGCCCATCAACGCATTGGTTAGATCGATGGTGGCCACGGTTTCATTCCAGTAAAGCACCGGCGGGATACCGACCGCCGCGCCGACCAGCATGCCGCCGAGGATGCCGACGAAGTTCGCATACAGGGTGAGCAGCGGCATCATCAGGATGAGGGCGAGCATGCGCGGGAGGACGAGGAAATCGAAGGGGTCGAAGCCGAAAGTTTTCAAGGCGTCGATTTCCTCATTCGCCTTCATGCTGCCGAGATGGGCGGCGAAGGCGGCCCCGGTGCGGCCGCTCATGATGATGGCGGTCATGACCACCCCCATTTCGCGGACCATGGCGATGCCTACCAGGTCGGCGACGTAGAGGCTGGCACCGAAGCTGGCGAGTTGGACATTTCCGACAAATGCGAGGATCAGCCCGATGAGGAAGCTGATCAGCGAGACAATCGGCAAGGCCTGCGCGCCGCATTCATACACGACCATCCAGAAGTCCCGGGCGCGGAAGCGGGCCCTCCCCGTTAGGAAACGTCCCAGCGCCAACATGGTTAGACCGGTGAACTCGGCGACGGATAGAACACTCGCCCACACGCGGATAGAAACGGTGCCCAACTTTTTAATTTCCGATGGATCCGCGGATTTCTGGCGGGCGTCGCTTTCCTCCGGGACGGCGAGGGCCAGCTCCATCAGGCCGAGCAGGTTGGGCGGCAGGCCATCGAGCGAGGGTTTGGCGTTTTCCGCAGGGGTTTCCACGCTGCGCAGGTGCGAGAGGATGAAGGCCGGCAGCGTGGAATCAAAATCGCCGAGCTCGCCGGTGACATATTTCGCCGGAGCCCCGGCGGGAGTCTCGCCTTCGATTTCAGGAGGAGCTCCGTCGCGCAGCCAGTCGCCCCCAAGTTCTAACACCACCCGCCCGCCGTCCTGCTGCCAGCGGGCGCGCGGGGTGGAGGCTTCTTTCGATGGCATGGCGGAAGATGTCCGAGGAACGGTCTGTTGTAAACCCGCTACTCGCCCTGCTCCGGGCGCAGGTTGACGCGCAGTTCGAAAAGATCCCGGCGGCGGTCCATCAGCGGCGTCACCGAGCCGGATTCGCGGCTGCGGTAGAGGTCGTTGATGTCGAGGTCGGTCACCAGCATGGTTTCGACGTTCGGGTCCGCCTCGGCCTGGATGCCATCGCGGGCGAACTCAAAATCGGATGGGGTGAACACCGCGGCGCGTCCGTAATGGATGTCCATCGCAGGCACATCCGGCAGGTTGCCAACCACCCCGGCGGTGACCACGTAGATCTGGTTTTCGATCGCGCGGGCGGCGGCGCATTTGGTCACCCGCAGGTAGCCCTGGCGGTTGTCGGTGCAGTAGGGGACAAACAGGATTTCCACGCCTTGCTCTGCCAGATAGCGTGCGGCTTCGGGGAACTCGACGTCATAACAGATCAAGATCCCGACCTTCGCCTTGGGCGTCTGCACGACCAACAGCGAGCTGCCACCGGTGATTCCCCACCACGTGGTTTCGGACGGAGTGATGTGGAGTTTGGGCTGGGAGACGAAGCTGCCGTCGGGCCGGAAAAGCATCGCTTCGTTCTGCAGGCGGCCGTCCGCCTGAATGACCGGGTGCGAGCCGGCGATGAGATGGAGCCCCTGCTCGCGGGCGAGGGTGGACATCAGCACGCGGAACTGCGGGGTGATTTCCGCCAGCCGCCGGATGCCCTCGCGCGAACTCATCTGACCGAGCGAGGATAACAACTGCACCGAGAAAAACTCCGGGAAAAGGACATAGTCCGCACCATAGTCCTCGCCGGCGGTTTCCACGAAGTATCTCACCTGCGCGGCGAATTCCTCGAAGTCCGCGATCTTGCGCATTTGATACTGGACGCAGGCCACGCGAACTTTGCGGTCCTCGCCCTCGTGTTGCTGATAGGACGGGTTGAGCCACTCGATCAAAGTCGCGTAATTGCGGCTGCGCGGATCGCGGATGTAGTTGGCCATCACGTCGCGCACCACGAATCCCTCGCGCAGCTGGAAGCCCATCACCGGATCCTTGATCACACCGTCCTGCACCGCATGCACGTATTCCTCGGGGTTGTATTTATCCGCGTAGCGCTCGAAATTCCACAACCGCCCGCCCGCCAGGATGCGCCGCAGGTTGAGGCGTTTGCACAACTCACGGCGGATTTCATAAAGCGCCGCGCCGATCCTCAGTCCCCGGCAAGCTTGGTCCACATAGACCTCCGCGCCGTAGAGCGTG
>JBIPND010000160.1:0-6677 GCA_044374015.1 Luteolibacter sp.
CGCATCGTCTATCTCGCGCCCGACGTCGTCCAGGCCTTGGGAAATGAAACCCAGGAACAAATCGCCGCGGACCCGGTTCCCGGTGGCCGGCGTCTGGACGCGTTGCAACTCTGTCTGGACGGCCTCGACCCCGTTCAACGGGAACTGCTGGATGCCCGCTATGAAAAGGATGGGGTGGGGAAAAGCGTCGCCGATATCGCCGAGGAGCGGGGTTGCAAAATGGAAGCTCTCTACAAGCGGCTCGAGCGCATCCGGACTTCCCTGCAGAGCTGCATTATGAAACGTCTTAAGGAATTACAAACGTGAGCATTATTCCCTCAGGACAGCCGCCGGAGAGCGGTGAATTGATCGAGTTGGTGGACCGCTATCTCGACCAGCGGCTCGATGCAACAGACGGCAAGCGCCTCGAGGTAATTCTGCGGGATGATCCGAACGCCAGGCGGTATTGCGCCGAGCGGATCCGGCTTCACACGGAACTCCATTCGCTGGCCCGCCCGCTTCGCATCGAAATCCACGAGGACCGGAATCTCGTCATCGAGCAGACAGGCGGCGTCTCCACCGTGACCGCCCGCCATTCGAACCGCGTGAGCGTGGCTCCATCCCAAGGCCGCATCGAAGCACCCGCAACAAGCCGGCGCATCGGCTGGTGGCTCGTCGCCCTGGCATTGGCGGCGTTGATCCCGACCGCATGGTGGGTCCACATGGGCCGCCAGGAAACCGCGCGACAACAGTCGCCGGCTCTATCGATCACCGCATTGGAAAACGCCTCATTCGAAGCGGAAACCCTCAAAGAAGGTGAAATCCGCAACTCCGTGGTCGGCTGGGAAACCAGCACGAGCAAGCGTCAGACTTCGGTGGTCAATCCGGGCAAAAGTCTCAGTGGCGGACGCCACCTGCCGGAGTCGGAAGCCAAACTCAGCAGCAAACAAGTGCTGAGTCTCACGATTGACCGCAGCGGCGAAGCGGGCTGGGTCCGACAACGCATTTACGCGGAAACGGCGATGGGCGCGAAACGGCTGCAACTCTCCGATATCGACGGACGAGCGATCCGGGTGGCTCTAACACTGATTCGTCCCGCGGTCGAAGGCACCGCGTTTGCGCAAAACGACGTGTTTCTTTTTGCCGGCATCCAGGAGGAATTGCGGCCGGGGAGAAAGGCCGCGATCTATCGGATCAACACCGGAGCCGCGGGCTGGTCGCAAGCCGACCGTAATCTGGCCCTGACGAATGATCAGATGGTGAAGATCACTTTTGATCTCAAAGTCAAAGTCGGGGAAATGCGCGGAGACGCGTTTTTCGTGGTGGGGATCGCGCGGGACTCGCCGCACGGGGGCGAGATCTATGTCGATGAAGTCTCCCTGAAGCTGTTGGACCGCTGAAAATGCCGCCCGCGGCATGGACCACTGGCTCGACCCGCAGGCTCCGATGCTTTCGCGCATGTTGCAGAATGCAGGTTATGCCACCGGCCATTTCGGCAAGTGGCACATGGGCGGTCAGCGCGATGTCGTTGATGCTCCACCGATCACGGCTCATGGTTTTGACGAATCGTTGACGAATTTCGAAGGTACCGCTCGCTTCCGCCCGACAACGGCACCACTTCCAAACCACCCGCGAAGAAGAAATCGTAGGCGGAATCCGATGGATTTTGCCAAAAATGGGTCAGGTTCTGAGGTGGGATGCCGTATGAGGTTGTGAGAAACCCAGTTCACACCAACCTGCCCGTCGTTGCTGGTCGATTTCTCGTCGTCCTCGCGGCCCTGCTTTTCGCGGCTTTTACCCGGGCGGATGAATACGACGACCTGCGCCTCAAGTGGCGCGACACCATCGTCGGCACCGGCTACGACACTGCGGACCCCAATGTCGCCTCAAGGCTCACATCCATCGCGAATGCGGCGAACTCGAATTGGTCGTCGATGGATAAATCTCCCACGAGGACCTTCCTTTGGCCCGATCTGGCCAGCACCACCATCTCGATTCATATCAACTACAGCTACCAGCGACTGCACAGCATGGCACTCGCCTACGCCACACCGGGATGTTCCCTGCATGGCAATGCCACACTCCTGGCCGACACGATCAGCGGGCTCGATTGGATGCATGCGAATCGTTACAACGCGACGAAGTCGATCTACGACAACTGGTATGAATTCGAAATCGGCTCACCGATCCGACTCGTCGATATTGCGGTGCTGCTCTACGATCAGCTCAGCCCTACCCAGATCAGCAACTACATGGGGGCCGTGGAAAAATTCACGCCCTCTGCCACGACGCAAGCACCCGGAGGAACCTCGGGGTCATTCACAGGCTCGAACCGCATGTTGAAAATTCGCATCGTTGCCGTGCGCGGCGGCGTCGTCAAAGATGCGGTGAAACTCGCAGCGGCGCGCGATGCCTTCAGCAATCTTTTCGCCTATGTCACCACCGGCGACGGATTCTATACCGACGGCTCGTTCATCCAACATCTCAACCACCCCTACACGGCAGCTTATGGCAGCGGGCTTCTCGCCTCGATGGCACCGGTGATGAACTGGCTCAGCGGATCCACATGGGCCGTGACCGATCCTTTGCAGAGCAACGTCTTCTCCTGGGTCTTCGATTCTTATGAACCGATCATCTACAATGGCGCGGCGCTTGATCTGGTCCGCGGTCGCGAGGCCGGGCGCGCCGGCGATCCCCAGGGAGTGGGACACACCCTCATGGATTCCGTGTTGCAGATCGCCCAGTTCGCCCCTCCGGCCGAATCCCTGCGCATGAAGCGCATGGTCAAAGAGTGGGCACTCAGCGATACGGTCCGCAACTTCGTCAGCGGACGCCCGCTGTCCACTCTAACTGCCGCTAACAACCTGATGGCTGATATCAGCATCGTACGCAGGGGCGAGTTGATCGACCACTATACTTTTCCGGAAATGGACCGCGTGGTGCGCCTGGGAAAAGGTTTCGGTTTCGGGCTCAGCATGTGCAGCACCCGCATCGCGAATTTTGAATCCATCAATGGCAACAACCTGCGCGGCTGGTTCACTGGCGATGGCATGACCACGCTCTACAACGGAGACCTCAATCAGTTCGGTGATGATACCAACTGCACCATCGATGCGTATCGCCTGCCGGGTGTGACGGCGGATGTGACACACTCGAAACTTCCCAACGTTTCCGCATCCATCGGCCCAAGAGCCCAAGGGGAAAGCACGCTCTCGCCGCACCCTTGGGTGGGCGGTGCCAAGCTTGGAAACTTCGGAGCAGCCGGCATGCAGTTTAAAGGCGTGGGCGTCACGCTCACGGGAAAAAAATCGTGGTTCATGTTCGATGACGAAATCGTCTGCCTCGGCGCAGGCATCACCAGCACCGATTCGCGCCCCATCGAGACGACCGTGGAAAACCGCAAAATCAATGGCAGCAATGCCCTCACCGTGAACGGTACGGCGAAGTCCACGGCACTCGGTTGGAACGAAGCGATGGCCGCAACGAGTTGGGCGCACCTGCAAGGCAACGTCAGCGGTTCCGACATCGGCTATTATTTCCCCACCGCCCCGACGATTCGTGGCGTGCGCGAATCCCGCTCGGCCTCGCCGTCGGAAATCGATGTCAGTGCCAGAACCACCATCGAGACGCGGAGTTTCCTGCGCCTTGGCTTCGAGCACGGCAACAATCCCACCGGCACCACCTATCAATACGTCCTGCTCCCCGGTCGCAACGCCAAACGCACCGGCAACTATGCCGCCGCGCCGCACATCACCGTCCTGAACAACAATGCCAACGTGCAGGCCGTGCGTGAGAACACGCTCGGCATCACCGCCGCGAATTTCTGGACCGATAACAACTATACTTATGGCGGCATCACCTCGAACAAAAAGGCTTGCGTGCTCGTCCGCGACGACGGCCCCTTCATCGACGTCAGCGTGAGCGATCCCACCCAGCTCAACACCACCGGCATCGACCTGCAAATCGCTCTCAACGGTGGCACTCTCGTCAGCGCGGACTCGGGCGTGACCGTCACCCAAAGTTCGCCGAGCATCATGATGACCATCAACACGGCCAACTCCGCCGGAAAAACCTTCAAAGCCCGTTTTTACAAGCTCACACCCGAAATGGTGAACCTCACACCCGTGGCCGACAGTTATGTCTATGACAAGGCGGACTCCGTGGACTCGAACTTCGGCACGCACGACAAAATCATCGTGAAAAAAGCGGGTGCGGGGTTCAATCGGGAGACCTTCCTGCGTTTTGATGTGCCACCCGGCAGTGGGGTCCTGCTAGGCGCGACCATGAAGCTTTACTCCCTCGTCGCCACCACGCCCGGCATCCATGCCGTGGCAAAAGTGGATGACAACACCTGGACCGAAACCGGCATCACTTGGAACAACAGACCCGCCGCAGGATCTCCGATCAGCACCTGGACGCCGGTTTTGAACACCACCAGCAGCACGGATGTCACCAGTGCCATCCCCCCGAGCGGAGTCGTGTCCTTCAAGGTCCATGCCACCACCGAGACCAGCAACGGCATTGTCAATTACGCCTCCAGAGAAAACGCCACCGCTGCGAACCGCCCTCAACTCAGCCTCGCCTACGGTCACACGCCGCCCGAAGTCACGCTCACCTCACCCTCCGACGGCGATGAAATCAACAACAGCGGGGCAATCACCATCACTGCCGATGCCGTGCCGACGGATGGCGCGGTGACCAGTGTCAGTTTCTACCATGGAGCCACTCTTCTCGGCACGGATGCGACCCCGCCCTACTCCATCACCACCACCCTTGCAAACGGCTCTCACACTCTAACGGCTGTCGCCACCGACAGCAATTCGCTGAGCAGAACCAGCCTTGCCCACACGATCGAGGCGGTCCAGCCGCCATTCATCCCCGCAGCCATCACCTGGGATGCGGGTGGCAGTGGCAATCATTGGTCCATGGCGAACAATTGGAGCGATGATGCCGACCCCACCGGAGATATGCTAACATTCAATTCCACGGGCACGGCAGCTTCAGGCGTCACCAACACTGTGGACACCAGCATCTCGATCGCGTCGCTCACCTACAACCAGGAGAGTGCCACCCTCCAGCACACCACCGCCATCGACGCAGGCCAGACTCTCGCCGCGACTGGAAATTTCCTCCTTGCCGGAAGCGCCACCGCCACGACTGCGACGAATGTAAGCCTCACCGGCGCCACAGGAACACTCACGGTTGGCGGTGCCTCATTCCAGGTCGGACAGACGACACCGACCTCCGGCACCAACACCGCCACCCTGGACATGAGCGGTTTGGGCACCTTCAACGCGAATCTTGGCAACAGCGGAATTTTCCGGATGGGATCATCCGTTGGCACCGGCACCTTCGGTGCGACGACGACCGTGAAACTTGCCGCCACCAGCAACATCACCGCCGACGTGCTCGGGATCGGTGACAGGGCTTCAAGAGGTGGCGGGCATGTTCTGAAACTCGGCAGCGTCTCGAACCAAATCAATGCCAATACCATTTCCATCGGACCCAACGCTGGCGGTGGGCGTGGCAATGGTGAAATCTCCTTTGAAACAGTCACTGGCACCTTGATTCTCCGTGCTGCGGACGGGGAGGCGGCCGTCACCGCAATGAACCTGGTCAACACTTCATTCGGCACGAGCAACAACCTGACCGCGTCCGCGAATTTTGCCGCTCACTCCATTGATGCCAAGATCGACACACTGGTCATGGCAAGGCGGAGTTCAACCGGCACCGTTGCCAATGCCACCGCCACTCTCATCTTCGATACCGGCACTCTTGAAGTCGGCACACTCAACCTCGCCGAAAACTCCCAGTCCCTTTCAACCTCGGGTGCGATCCTTGCCACCATGAATATCGGCGGCGGAAACGCATCGTTCGGCGCGATCACCATGGCCACCAGTATGGGTGGGGCGGCAACCACCACGACTGCGGCCCTCAACTTCACCGGCGGCACCACCACCGTGAACGGCAACATCGCCCGAGGCGGTGGCAATGGGACCACCGCTACCCTTGCGCTCAATGGCCCCTCCGCCGTTCTCGACATGACGGGCAAAAACATCACCAACCTGACCGGCATCACCTACACCGCCGGCCTGTTCCAGAACCTCGGCATCGTCAACACCGGCATGACCTTGGCCGGCACCGGTTCCCGTGTCTTCAACCAAGCTGCCGGGATTTCGGGCGAAATCCAAGGCACCATCACCGGGACGGACGTGGGTCTCGCCAAGCAGGGCCCCGGCACCCTGACACTCACCGGCACCAACACCTATTCCGGCAACACGACCATCGAGCAGGGAATCCTCCGCGTGATGACTCCCAACTTCGCGGATGCCTCCACCGTTGCCATCGGCATCTTGGCCAATCCCGGTGCAGCCACTCTTGATCTGCCAAACCCCGGCAACGACACCGTCGCCACCCTGATCATCCACGGCGTCGTGCAAGCGGTCGGAAAGACCTATGGCAATGCCACCAGCGTTTTTCCCGTCATTGCCACATCCGCCATCACCGGTCCAGGCACCATCACGGTTCCTCCCGGCCCCGGCACTCCCTATACCGATTGGGCGGCTTCTTTCCTGCCCGGAAATGATGTCTCCAATCCCGCTGACGACAACGACAACGACGGCCTAACCAACCAGCAGGAGTTTACTTTCGGCCTCAACCCGGTCGACGGCGCATCAGGCAGTCCAATCCTCGTCCAA
>JBIPND010000161.1:0-6642 GCA_044374015.1 Luteolibacter sp.
CTGGCAGGCGCCAAATACCGCGGCGAATTCGAAGACCGCCTCAAGGCATTCCTGAAAGAAGTCACCGACTCCGAGGGCCAGATCATCCTGTTCATCGACGAGCTCCACACCATCGTCGGCGCGGGCACCAGCGAGGGCGCGGTCGATGCCTCGAACCTCCTCAAGCCGCAACTCGCCCGCGGCGAACTTCACGCCATCGGCGCGACCACGCTCGATGAATACCGCAAGCACATCGAGAAGGATGCCGCCCTCGAGCGCCGCTTCCAGCCAGTCATGGTCGGCGAGCCGTCCGTCGAGGACACCGTCGCGATCCTGCGCGGCTTGAAGGAGCGCTACGAAGTCCACCACGGCGTCCGCATCCAGGACAACGCCATTATCGCCGCCGCCGCTCTATCAGACCGTTATATTTCCGACCGGTTTCTGCCTGACAAGGCGGTCGATCTGATTGACGAGGCCGCCTCGCGCCTCAAAATCGAGCTGGATTCGATGCCCACCGAGATCGACGTGCTCGAGCGCCAGATCCTCCAGCTGGAAATGGAAAAAAAGGCCCTCGAAAAGGAATCCGACAAACTTTCCGCCGCCCGCCTCGACAAGGTCACCGAGGAACAGGCGAACCTGCGCGAGAAATCTTCCGGGCTGATGGCCCAGTGGCGGAATGAAAAAGCGATCATCGACCGCGTGCGCCAGGCGCAGGAGAAGATCGAAAATTTCAAAAATGAAATCGAGCGCGCCCAGCGCATCGGCGATCTAACACGTGCCTCGCAGATCACCTACGGCGACATCCCGGAAGCCAACCGCGAGCTGGAGGCCGCCAAGGACCATCTCACCGAGCTCCAGAAAAACGGCGCGATGCTCAAGGAGGAGGTCACGGAAGAAGACATCGCCCGGGTGGTTTCCGCCTGGACCGGGATCCCGGTGAACCGCCTGCAGGAGGGCGAAAAACAAAAACTCGTCACCATGGAAGCCCGCCTCGGTGAGCGCGTCGTCGGCCAGCGTAAAGCCATCAAAGCGGTGGCCAACGCCGTGCGCCGCGCGCGGGCCGGGTTGCAGGATGAAAACCGGCCGATCGGTTCGTTCATTTTCCTCGGCCCCACCGGCGTCGGCAAAACCGAGCTCTCAAAAGCACTCGCCGAATTTCTGTTTGATGACGAGTCCGCGATGGTGCGCATCGACATGTCGGAATACATGGAAAAACACAGCGTCGCCCGGCTCATCGGCGCGCCTCCCGGCTACGTCGGCTACGAAGAAGGCGGCCAGCTCAGCGAGCGGGTCCGGCGCAAGCCCTACTCGGTGGTGCTGTTCGACGAAATCGAAAAAGCCCACCCGGATGTTTTCAACGTCCTGCTCCAGGTCCTCGACGACGGCCGCATCACCGACGGCCAGGGCCGCACCGTGGATTTCCGCAACACCGTGCTGATCATGACTTCCAACATCGGCTCGCAGTTCATCCTCCACGAGGAAAACGCCGAGCAGCGCGAAGCCAAGGTCACCGAAGCCCTGCGCGGGCACTTCCGCCCGGAGTTCCTCAACCGGATCGATGAGATCATCATCTTCGACCGACTCAAACGCGAGGAAATCACCACCATCGTCGATCTGCAACTCGCCCGCGTCCGCAAGCGTCTGGCCAAACAAGGCCTCGCCCTCGCCCTGACGGAAGCCGCCAAGGCACACCTTGGCAGTCAGGGCTACGACCCGATTTACGGCGCACGTCCCTTGAAGCGGGTCATCCAGCACCTGTTGCTGGATCCGCTCAGCCTTGATGTGCTCGAAGGCAATTTCAACGATGGTGACGTCATCCAGGCGGAGCTCAAGGACGGCCAGATCATTTTCACCAAGTGACGGTCAAAGTATCAAATCGGGCGCGTCGTGGGTTTCTTCCTCGATGATCGCCTCCAACAGATTGGCGGCATCCAGGCGATCCGACAACCCGTCCCACTCATGCAGGTAGCCATATGATGCCAGTTCCCAGGCCCGCTGGGAGCCGTTGACGGGCGGGCCTGCGTCCGTGATCGACTTCAGTGACGAGATCAAAGTCAAGTCATGGGCGCGCGGGTCATCGTGGCGGACGTTTGAATCACCCTTCTCGACCAGTGCGCTGAAGTGGTTGTAAATTTCTTCAACGCCCGTGAGGTTGTGCTCGGTTTCTTGCAGCAGCGAAAGGATTTCCCGCTTCAGCTCGGTCGAGGTGTCCGCCTTATTCATTTTGGCGAGCGCCATCGCGATCCGTGATTCGGCATCGTGGATTTCCGCGAGGTTTTGGAGAAACAGGCGTGAGTCGGTATTCACAGAGAAGGAAAGGGGGGGCGATGATTGGGATGGGACGTGGGATAAGTCGTTGGTTCAAACTTCGGATTGCGCGGAGCATTTCCTAGGGCCACCATCTTAGTTAGGATTCCAGTCCAGTTGCTATGGGGTTAAACCCTACTTTTACCAGGGCAACCCGGCGCTGTGGGAGAACCAAGCCTCAATCCCTGACGGTGCGATGCGCACGCTCTTGCCGTCGCCCAAATTAACCCTTGCATAACGACAGGTTGGAACGCCCATTGTAGTCACTCAACTGAATGAATCACGCCACCCCCAAAATGCGGTATTTGGCCGACCGCCTCATGGCTCATGCGGCGCAGGGGAACCGATCCAAAATCACCGAGTTCCCGACGGCGCTGCCCGTGGTTTCCAAATTGCGCCCCCATCTGGCGACGCTGATGGGAGCCAGCGGGTTTGATTCACTGCTCGCGCGGGCCCTCGCGCTGGGCGGCACCGAGATCCCATGGTTGTTAGAGGTTGGGGTGAAAACCGACGGGTCGTTGGAGGGGTTCGACGAGTTGGCGGGCCGCGTCGACCCCGGGGAAATCACTCGTGGCAGCGTGGTCCTGATCGCCACCCTGCTCGGTTTATTGGTGGCCTTCATCGGGGAAATACTAACACTCCGGTTGCTGCGTGAAATCTGGCCCAAATTTCCCAACGGCGAATACTTTACCCTAGGAGACAAAAATGAAAAAACAAACTGACGCGGCCAAAAGCAAACGCGTGAAAAAAGTCGCAGACCAGCCGGCGAAGGTGGCCATCCGCAAGTTGCCGACCGGCGTTCGCGGCCTCGACGAGATCCTCGGCGGCGGGATCCCCGAGTTTTCATTCAACGTCATCGCCGCGTCGCCCGGCTGTGGGAAGACCACGCTGGCGCACCAGATTGTGTTTGCCAACGCCACGGTGGCAAAACCCGCGCTGTATTTCACCGTGCTTGGCGAACCTGCGATCAAGATGTTGCGCTATCAGCAGCAATTCACCTTTTTCGACGAATCCAAGCTGGGCAGTGCGATCCGTTTCATCAATCTCAGCGACGTGGTCATGGAAAAAGATCTCGATGCGGTGCTCGCCGAGATCATCAAGCAAGTCATGGCGTCTAACCCCGGGATCGTGGTGGTGGATTCGTTCCGCACCGTGATGCGCAAGGCGGTGGCCAGCCACGCCGAGATGGAGATGCAGCGGTTCATCCAGGAACTCACCCAGTTCATCGCCGAAGGGCTGCGCCGCCGTGAGTCCGGCATCATCGCGATTTTCGAAGAACGCCCGTATGGCTACACCGCCCGCGCCGCCAGCTTGGGGATCGATCTGAAATCTCCGCAGGAAAAGGGCAAACTCGAGATCCTTTACATGCGCCCGCTCGACCTCTCCGTCGATGAAACGATGCAGGAAATCCTCGACGCCGTGCAGCGCACCGGCGCGACCCGGCTGGTGATTGACTCGCTGGTGGGATTCGAAATGGCGCTTGCTCCGGGATTCCGCGAAGACTTCCGCGAGTCGCTCTATCGGATGATTGTCGCCCTGACCGGTGCCGGCGTGACGATCGTCAGCACCGTCGAGGTCGAGGACAATTTCACCTCGATGCCCTTCAGCAAGTACGCCATTTCCTTCCTGACAGATGAGATGATCCGCATGCGTTATGTGGAAATCGACGGCCAACTGCGCAAGGTGATGGTCGTGATCAAGATGCGCGGCGGCAACCACAGCAAGGACATCCGCGAATACATCATCACCGACCAGGGCCTCGTGGTGATCGGCCCGCGCAAGACCGATTACGCCGCGCTGACGACCGGGATTCCGCTACGGATTGGTCATGTGGAGGAATCGCCGCCGGAACCCAAGGCGAAAAACTGAACGAACCCGCTCCCATGAACCACAAACGCCCGGCAACCGGAGGTGACCCGCCATCGGATCTGATGGCGATGAATGAGGCCCTGATGCTCGGCGTGCTGCGCCAGCACGAGCTCATGGAAGCGGTCGAAACCGCCAATGCCCGGCTGAAGGCGGAAATCGCCGAGCGTCTGCACGCCGAGGCCGTGGTCCGGATTTCGGAAACCCGTTACCGCAGGATCTTCGAAGAGGCGCACGACGGGATTCTTTTGATCGATCCGGCCAGCCGCAGGATCACCGATGCCAATCCCTTCATGAGCCAGCTGCTGGGTCAATCCTCCGACGAAATGATTGGCAGGCAGTTGTTTGAGATCGGCCTGCTCAAAGATGCCCGGGCGGTTCGGGAAATGTGCCGGAGACTCAAGCAAAACCACACCGTCCGCTACGATGACCTGCTCTTGAAAAGCCGCGCGGGAATCGAGCGGGTCGTGGAAGTGGTGGCCACTCTCTATCAGGAAGACGGCGGGTTGGTGATTCAGTGCAACATCCGCGATATCACCGAGCGCAAGGTGGCCGAGGACATGCAGCGGCAGAACGAAGGAATTTTCTTCGCGCTCATCGAGCAATCCCCCGTCGGCGTTTATGTGGTCGATGCGGAATTGCATCTGCAACAGGCCAATCCCACCGCGATGAAACTTTTCGGCGATCTGAACCCGCTGATCGGCAGGGATTTTGCCGAGATCATCCACATTCTTTGGCCGAAACGCATTGCCGACCGGGTCACGGCGCGTTTTCGCCACACCCTGAAAACCGGCAAGCCCTACCAGTCGCCCGAGTTCACCGAGACCCGCCAGGACACCGGGGCTGAGGAAACTTACGAGTGGCAGCTCCAGCGCGTCAACCTGCCCGTCGGCGGTTATGGGGCGGTTTGCTTTTTCAGCGATGTGACCGAACGTAGGAAGGCCGAGAACGCACGCCGCGACCTCGAAATGATGACCGCCTCGAATTTAAAACTGAACCGGGAAATCGTCCGGCGGCAAGCCATCGAGGACGACCTCCAGACCTCCAAACAGGAACAGGCGCGCTTGCTCCTGAAATCCCAGCAGCAGCAGGCCCAGTTGCGTGATATGGCGCATCAGATTTTACGGGCCCAGGAGGAAGAGCGCAAACGCATCAGCCGCGAGCTGCACGACGTCATTGCCCAATCCCTCGTCGGCATCAGCGTCCACGTCGCCGCGCTCGCTCAAACTGACATGGTTGATGCCAAGAGCCTCCGCCAGAATATCGCCCGCACCCACCGGCTCATCGAGAAATCCGTGGAAATCGTCCACAAATTCGCCTCCGAGCTGCGCCCCACCATGCTCGACGATCTCGGCCTCATTCCGGCGCTTCACACCTATCTCAAAAACTTCATGGCGGAGACCGGCATCCGCTCCAGCCTCAAGTCCTTTGCGGGTATCGAAAAAGCCAGTGGCGCGCTGCGCACCGCGCTCTTCCGCATCGCCCAGGAATCGCTCACCAACGTCGCCCGCCACGCCGGAGCCACCCGTGTGGACGTCCACATCGAAAACCACAAGGGCATCATCCGCATGCAGATCACCGACGACGGCAAAGGCTTCGAGGTGGACGGAGCCGACGCCACGAAGGTGAGCGACCGGCTCGGCCTGCTCGGCATGCGCGAACGCATCGAGATGTTAGGCGGTAGTTTCTGCGTCGATTCCGCACCCGGGAAGAGCACCACCATCCAGGTGGAAATCAACGCTGCGCATTTCGGCGTGAGGAAGCGGACTCCCCCAAAATCATCGCAAGACCAAACTCTTGAATGCTCATGAAAACCATTTCCGTACTGCTTGCCGAAGACCACGCCATCGTCCGCGAAGGCCTGCGGGCCCTGCTGAAAATGGAGCCGGATATCGAAGTGATCGGCGAGGCCGCCAACGGCCGCGAAGCCGTCAAACTCACCCGCTCGCTCTGCCCTGACGTGGTCGTCATGGACATCGCCATGCCGTTGCTCAACGGGCTCGAGGCCACCCGTCAGATTCTCCTCGCCGCCCCCGCCACCCGGGTGCTCATCCTTTCCGCGCACAGTGACGACGCCTACTTGGAAAGTGTCGTGTCGATCGGCGCCGCGGGCTTTGTGATCAAACAAAACGCGGCCGACATTCTTCCCATGGCGATCCGCGAAATCCACGCAGGCAAGCCGTTTGTCAGTCCCGATATCTCAAAACGCCTCAAACGCCACCTGCGGAGCATCGCCGGATCCAGCCCGCCCACCCAGCTGAGCACCCGCGAGATGGAAGTGCTGCAACTTGTCGCGGAAGGCAAGCCTAACAAGGAAACCGCGGAGTTGCTCCATATCAGCATCAAGACCGTCGAGAAACACCGGCAGAAGCTGATGGACAAACTCGACATCCATGACACCGCCAGCCTCACCCGCTACGCCATCGCCAGCGGCATCATCGAAAGCAGCGTGCAGGTGACCATCATTTAGCCGCAGCGGCAGAATGAATT